>JAYUSC010000107.1:0-5051 GCA_043755885.1 Pseudanabaena sp.
TGAGCTTGTTGGCGAGTTGTTTGAAAGAGATTAGCTTGCTGCACGGCGATCGCAGCTTGAGCCGCTACTGCTTGGACTAAGGAAACTTCTTCAGGTTGCCATTGACGTGGTAGCTTGTTTTGACGCATGGAAATACTACCAATAATCTTGCCATCAGATAACAGTGGAACCATGAGCAGCGATCGCGCAATTGAACGTAATGGCAAATCGGCAATATTCCATTCTGGATTTTCACGCAAATCCGAGATGGCGACGGGTTGTTTGGATGCAATTAAAGCTTGAAAGACGGGATTAACGGAGATATTCGCAATTGATTGTGGTAATACAGGTTCGTTCAGATTTGACCTGTCATGGACTACATCATCAGGATCAAGCAAATGTAAGCCGACACAGCGTAAGTAATGATCCTCTTCTGTCCATAGAGATAAAGCACAGCTTTCAGAATTTAAGGCTTGCCCTAATTGCTGGGTAATTGATGCAAAAATCTTCTCAGGATCAAGACTGGAGCGGATTGTACTGGTAATCGTATTGAGCAAAGATTCTCTTTTAGCAAGTTCTTGAATGCGATCGTAGGCTCTAGCGCGAGAACTGACGATCGCCGCTTGATCGGCTGCTAACTCAATTAAGTCTAATTCATCGCTACTCCATAAATGTGGACTTTCGCAATGATAAAGTGCTAGCATTGCCAAGCATTCTTGCTGGACTTCAAGAGGCACAAAGAGAACTGATTTGATATTCGCTTCGGCATAGATAGATTTATCAACTTTAGAAACACGCTGATCGTCGTCAATGTTACTAATTGCCACAATCTGCGATCGCAAGGTGAGAATCTTCGATAGCTTTGGCAAATTTGCGATCGGTTGAGCGATCGTGAGGTTGCAATAAGCAAAATAGTCTTCTGAGAGTATTCTCGCCTCAGATAGCCGTAAGATGCTGCCTGAAACATCAAAATTACGCGCGATCGATTCGGCGATCGCAGCAATAATTTCTCGATATGGTGCGGCACTATCTGCTGACGATGCGATCGCATTGAGGAGTGATTGTTGGCGTAGAGTGCGGCGTAAGTCGGCAGTCCGATTTCGCAAGACATTGTGGGTGTCAATGGCTTGACTGACTACATTTCTGAGTTCTAGTTCATCCCAAGGTTTGGTGACATATTTGAACACCTTGCAAGTGTTAATCGCCTCAACCAAATCCTCGACATCGGTATAGCCAGTCAAAATAATCCGCATTGTGTCAGGATATTTAACCGCCATTTGACTCAAGAATTCGGTTCCACTCATGATCGGCATTCTTTGATCAGAGATAATTACCGCGACTTCCCCTTCGCGATCGAGCAATTCCAATGCTTCCAAGCCACTATTGGCGCGGAAAACTTGATAATCTCGATAAAAAGTCCGAAATAGCAAATCTAAGTTATCGGGTTCATCATCGATAACCAGCAACTTAGGTTTGGGGGCGATTTGCGAACCCATGGAGCTACTTCTTCCTAAAATTTTTGATGCCGAAATACTCTGGATTTAAAGTATCAGAGAACACTAATGTGAGTGAGCTTGAAATTGGTAAGCTCAACTTGGTTTTGAATATACTTCCTTTTGCATCATAACCGATACGCCTTACGTGTTTTTGCCTAGTGTTTGACCAATAACTAATAAAAAACAAAATCGATGTGGCAAGCAAAGTTTGCCACATCGATTTTGTTTTTTATTAAGCCAAGTTTTGGCGAAGGATTAAAGCTGATTGAGCTTCTTCGCGATCATCGAAATGGATTTTTTCTCGCCCGATAATTTGATAGTCTTCATGTCCTTTGCCTGCAATTAGAATCGTATCGCCTGATTTAGCCTCAGAAATAGCGGTTTGGATACATTTATGTCGATCGCTTTCAATGGTCATCGGCTTATTGCCAATATTCGCATTCACTCCCACGACAACATCATCGAGGATTTTTTGGGGATCTTCAGTTCGAGGATTGTCGGAAGTTACATAAATGCGATCGGCTAGTCTCGCGGCGATCCCACCCATTAATGGGCGTTTGGTGCGATCGCGATCGCCGCCACAACCAAACACACAGATTAATTCGCGCTGGGTGAAGGGACGCATCGCTTTTAGCAGATTTTCGAGACTATCAGGGGTATGGGCATAGTCCACCACCACGGTCACATCTTGATCGTCGCTGACTTGCACCCGCTCCACGCGCCCAGGCACATTTTTAAATTCGGGCAAATGACTGACCACTTCTGTCAAACTCATCCCCATATGCATAGCCGTTGCGATCGCAGCCAAGATATTCTCGACATTAAAGCGACCAACTAGGGGTGAGGTAAATGCGATCGCACCTTGTGGTGTGTGCAGGGTTCCCGTTGCGCCATTGGGCAAATAGGTCAAGTTCTCAGTATAAAAATCGGCTTGAGAGTTGCTAATGCTATAAGTCCAGATTGGTTGATCGGCAATCATTTGCATCAAACGCTGTCCAAAGGGATCATCAAAATTAATAATCGCCCTGCCGTGCAAATAAGTCTCGCTAAACAGCAAAGCCTTCGCCTGAAAATAAGTCTCGATGTCTTTGTGATAGTCCAAATGATCTTGGGTCAAATTGGTAAATACTGCCACCTCAAAGGGGCAACCCAACACGCGCCGTTGGTCTAAAGCATGGGAGCTAATCTCCATCAATCCCACATCACAACCTGCTGCGATCGCATCGGCAAGTTGCGCTTGCAAGTCCACAGCAAAGGGGGTTGTATGGTTTGCGGTCTGAGAATAGCCCGCCCAACGGGTATAGAGCGTCCCAAATAAAGCTGACGCATATTGGGTTTGTAGCAAAAACTCGATCAAGTGCGTGGTGGTAGTTTTGCCATTTGTGCCTGTCACGCCGACCAATTTCAGCTTTTGAGCAGGATAGTCATAAAACGCCGTGGCAAGTTTGCTACAAGCGACAACGACATCATCAACTGCGATCGCCTTGGCTTGATCTTGCTCAAGTAAATTACCAAAAGCTGCATGGGAAACGATGGCTGCGATCGCGCCCTGTGCGATCGCCTGTGGCGCAAACTTGCCGCCATCCACCTGTGTCCCTGTGATCCCGATAAATAAGTCACCAACTTCGCAAGCCCGTGAATCGGTAATTACACGCTTTATTTCTAGCTGATCTAGTTCAGGCTGAGAATTTTGATACCCTGCCAAGGCTAGCAATTGTTTTAAACGCATAATTTCTCGATCCTTTTCACAGACACAAAATATCCCAGAATTCTGACACAAAATCTCGATTTGTGACAACATCAAACCCAAAAATGAGATGCGGCGCAAAGCGCCGCATCTCATTTTTGGGTTTAGGGACTATATTCCGCGATCGCAATTGGATAAATAATATGCTCTTGAACTTGAATCCGCTTTTGGAGATCCTCTAGAGTATCGTCGGTCAGTATGGGTACAGCAGCTTGCTTAAGGATCTTGCCGCTATCAACTTCGAGACTAAGTAAATGTACCGTGCAGCCCGTAATCTTGACACCGTAATCAAAGGCTTGTGCGATCGCATGAATACCTTTAAAGCTCGGTAATAAGCTGGGATGAATATTCAGAATCCTCTCTGGGAAAGCATCAATTAAAACTTGAGTGACGATTCGCATCCAGCCAGCCATGATCACGAGATCGACATTGTATGGTTTGAGAATATCGATAATCGCGCCATCTAGAGCTTTACGAGATTTGTAGTCGCGATGATTGACTAAAATTGCAGGAATACCAAACTTTTCGGCGCGTTGACGGGCTAGCGCGTCAGGTTCGTTATAGATCACAACCGCGATTTTAGCTGGCAGTTTTCCATTAGCGATCGCAATTGCGATCGCTTCCAAATTACTGCCACTTCCTGAAGCTAATACAGCCAACACCTTTACGCTCACAAATCTTCGCGGCTCCTAAACAAAAATGCAGACACAAGTTTACTATATAGGGGCAGTGCTTCGCTCTGCCCCTATATAGCTCTAAATAGCTCGAACTTTGCCATGACTCGTTTATCGGAAATACTGCTTCCTACTAAGGAAACTTGCGATCGCATTCAACCCTATCCCCTCAGCATCGCGCCGATGATGGATCGCACCGATCGCCATTATCGCTATTTCATGCGGCAGATTACGCGGCGGACTTTGCTATATACGGAGATGGTCACCAGTGCGGCGATTAAGCATGGGGATCAAGATTATTTATTAGGATTTTCGCCAGCCGAAAATCCGATCGCTTTACAAGTTGGTGGCGATAATCCGCAAGATCTGGCTGAATGTGCGCGGCTTGCGGCTGGCATCGGTTATGACGAAATTAATCTGAATGTGGGCTGTCCTAGCGATCGCGTTCAGAGTGGACATTTTGGGGCTTGCTTGATGAAAACTCCCGATCGTGTGGCGCAATGTATTGAAGCGATGATCGCCGCCACGGATATTCCTGTATCGGTCAAGCATCGCATCGGAGTCGATGATTTAGATCGTTACGAAGATATGCACAACTTTGTGAAGATTCTCTCAGAAGCAGGTTGTCAGCGCTTCTCAGTCCATGCCCGAAAAGCGTGGCTACAGGGGCTGAGTCCTAAAGATAATCGCGAAGTTCCACCTTTACGCTATGACGATGTGCATCGCTTAAAAAAAGAATTCCCAAATTTACTGATTGAAATTAATGGTGGATTTACGACCCTAGAGCAAGCCCATCAGCAGTTGCCATATGTTGATGCCGTGATGATTGGTCGGGCTGCATACGATAATCCTTATTTATTTGCAACTTGCGATCGCGAGTTTTTTGGCGAAGAAACTCCAATCCGTAGCCGCGTTGAGATTGCCGAAGCGATGATTGCATATATTGATCAATGGACAGCCAAAGGATTAAGGTTACATAAAATCACTCGGCATATGCTGCAACTGTTTCACGGTCAGGCTGGCAGTCGGATCTGGAAGCGAATTATTACGGATCGATCTTGTATTGCTGGCGCAGGTTCCGAAGTGATTCGCGATGCGATCGCCGCAATTAGTAAATAGAACCCCAAAATTGGTGTGACGGGCTTAGCCCGTCAC
>JAYUSC010000108.1:0-2190 GCA_043755885.1 Pseudanabaena sp.
CGGGCTACGCCCGCCGCAACTTTTTTGGGTTTTATTATTTCTTGTAAGTCCCTTAGCGAATCGGCGCAAAGTCAGAAAATGCTAGAAAAAAAGATCAGATTTTTTCTGTTCCCAGAACTTGTTTGTTAATGCCTTGATTGATGTCATCAAACATCATAGTTTTTATCGTTAAAAACAAGTTAGAGCTAGATCAAAAAAACATGGTAATCCCTGAAAACCTTGCTAATAGATGTTTTTGAGGTTTACATCTATACAATTATCTGAGATAAACAGTTTAAATAAACTGTGCTAACTTAGCTGTGTCGATAGAAACAACCTTTTCGGCGAGTCGAACAGACGGGTGTTGAGTAATTGTGGATTGGGTTGGGAAATTTGAACTGTGAGGAAAACGATGACTATTGAAGACGCACTCAATATCGTGGATTCTGTTTTGGAAAATAAAAGCCTTAGTACAATTCAAGAGGCGATTTTTCGTCAGACTTGGGAGGGTAAAACCTATTCGGAGATTGCCGAAAAAGCTGGCTATGATGCGGCTTATATTCGCGATGTTGGTTATAAATTATGGCAATTACTGTCAGAAGCTTTTAGCGATCGCGTAACTAAAAATAATTTGCAAGTGGTTTTGCGTCGCTATAGCAACCGCTCGATTAATGCTAATACTGCTGGGAATTATCCATCGATGCTTAATTCTCAAATGGTGGCCGCGATTTCGTCGCCTGTAAATTTGCCTGTGGCGGCGGAGTCATTTAGTCAAGAGATTAGTAATGGGGCTTCTAAGCTGTTGCAGTTGTTGGCGCGGGTGCTTGAACCGATTGGCGATCGCCCGATTAATCACCATTGGCAGCAAATTCACGATTCAAGTACTGACTCTTCGTTGAGATTGACGATTACTGTTAATCTCAGCATGGCAGAGTAAGAACCTCACCCCTAGCCCCTCTCCTTGCAAAGGAGAGGGGAACAAGAACCTCACCCCTAGCCCCTCTCCTTGCAAAGGAGAGGGGAACAAGAGAAAATATGGCTCCCCTTCTCCTTTGCAAGGAGAAGGGGTTGGGGGGATGAGATTAAATTGCTTTGCTGGCGATATCCTTGCGGTAATACATGCCGTCGTAAGCAACAAACTCGATGGAGTTGTACACATTTGCGATCGCACTTTTAATATCTTCGCCTAAAGCCGTAACTCCAAGCACGCGACCACCATTAGTTACTAAGGCATTATTTTTGAGCTTTGTGCCTGACTGAAACACAAATGCACCCATATCTTCAGCTTTACCGATACCAGTAATAAACTGCCCTGTATCCACCTTGTCTGGATAGCCACCTGCGGACATTACGACACATACAGACGACTGTTGTTTCCATTTGAGTGGTGGAAAATTAGCAAGTTTACCTTCGATGCAAGCCATGAGCAAATCATCGAGATTGGTGTCGAGCAATGGTAATACGGCTTGAGTTTCAGGATCGCCCAATCGACAGTTAAACTCGACAACTTTCGGTACGCCTTCAGGGGTGATCATTAATCCCGCATAGAGACAACCGCGATAGTCGATACCTCTGGCTTTCAAAGCTGCGATCACAGGTTCTAAAACTTGGGTCTGCACTTTTGCCATCAACTCAGGCGTGGCGATCGGGGCGGGGGCATAGGCTCCCATCCCACCAGTATTCGGTCCAGTGTCACCATCGCCGAGCCGCTTATGATCTTGAGCAGGGCTTAAGGGGCGGATGGTTTTGCCATCGGTGACAGCCAGAACCGAGACTTCTTGACCAGTCATAAACTCTTCGATCAGCACAGTTTCGCCTGCGGAGCCGAACTGTCCTGCAAAAATGCGATCGATCGCTTCATTAGCTTCTGCTAGGGTCATAGCTACGGTGACACCTTTGCCACTGGCTAGCCCATCCGCCTTGATCACGATTGGTGCGCCCTGTTGTTTCACATAGGCTTGCGCGGCTTCAAGACTTGTGAAAGTGGCACTAGCAGCGGTGGGGATATTCGCTTCTCGCATCAGATCTTTCGCCCAAGACTTGCTGGCTTCAATCTGAGCGCCTTCTTGGGTTGGACCAAAGATTAACGCTTCAGCAGCTTGAAAATAATCAACAATGCCAAGTGCTAGCGGCAGTTCGGGACCAACGATCGTAAAACCAACACCTTGGACTTGAGCAAACCGTAAAATCCCTTCAAAATCATCAATGCCC
>JAYUSC010000109.1:0-2190 GCA_043755885.1 Pseudanabaena sp.
GGCGACCCATCTTACAGGTTTGGACGAAATCAATAGAATGCTTGTGGATTGCGATCTGGGCGGTTATTGGTGGGGTATTGGGCAACAATAGACAATCCAAAAGAAGACTGACCTCATCAAAACTTCTATTTCGTCTACCTTGGAAAATCCTGATAAGTTTTGGATTAGGTGGAGGGTTGCTTACTGTCAGCTACATCGCATTTTTGTGGGGATGGTGGATTCCCGTAGTTCCTTCTATACTAGCGCTATTTAGTGCGGCGATCGCAGTCACAGGTTATACAACACTCAGTGCTGGTGAAACTCGCAAAAGAGCTATTCTTTCAGTCATTCCTGATTTAATGTTTCATGTTAGTGCGGATGGAATCTATCTTGGTCAGGTCAACTATGAAAATGAGATTGAGCTACTCTATCCAGATTTTGAGAATATTGGCAAGCATGTTTCCCATTTCCTGCCGACTGAAATTTGCGATCGTAATCTTTTTCATATTTATCAAGCCATAGCCACAGGGGAAATGCAAATTTATGAACAGCAAATATGTGTAAATGGCAATTGCCAAGATGAGGAGGTTCGCATAGTCGTGAGCGGAGCTAACGAAGTGCTATTTATGGTTCGCAATATTAGCGATCGCAAACGCGCAGAAGCCGCGATTTACCAAAAAAATGTCGAATTAGCCAGTACTTTAGACAAACTCAAAATCACCCAAAAGCAACTTATAGAATCAGAAAAGTATGCCGCCCTCGGTAGCATGGTGGCGGGGATCGCTCATGAGGTGAATACCCCTGTTGGCAATAGTTTAATGGCGGCTTCCATTCTTGACAATGCCACAAATAAGTTTAAGGAATCTTTTGATCTTGGTGAACTGAAGAAATCTTGCTTACAAGCATATTTAGAAAAATCTAAAAGCAGTAGCGAAATTCTATTGGCTAACTTACAACGTGCTGCGGAACTGATCGAGAACTTTAAGCAAGTTGCTGTTGATCAAACCAGTTTAGAACAGCGCAGCTTTCATGTGAAAGACTATATCGAGAGGATTCTGATTAGCTTAGCCCCGCAAATTCAAAATACACCACATCAAATTAAAGTCCTTGGCGATAATGCGATCGCAATTCAAAGTTATGCAGGTGCATTTTCGCAAATCATCACAAATTTAGTCATAAATTCCCTTACCCATGCCTATCATGACTTAGATCAAGCTGGACAGTTACAATTTGAAATTGCTCAGCAAGATGACAAAGTTCTAATTACCTACTCTGATGATGGCAAGGGCATTCCATCTGAGAGTTTAGACAAAATTTTTGAGCCTTTTTTCACAACGGCGAGAGATAGAGGTGGCAGTGGTTTGGGGCTGCATATTATCTATAATCTTGTGACCCAAAATTTGAAGGGAACCATTCTCTGTGAAAGTACAGTTGGTATAGGTACAAAATTTGCGATCGCCCTACCACTTAACTTGCCGTAAAGCTCACCAAACCAGCAACATAGCCATTATCATTAGTGCGATCGCTATTGCTGCCATAAATATAATTCTCATTAGAGTGAAAATTATATTAGTTTTGCATTAATATTATCAAGGCTAGATCAAGTCTGAGTTTTTAGCCAAGCATTCAAATCAGCAACGGTTTCAAAATCAAATATCGCTTCAGCTAGATTTTCTAGCTGTATCACAGATAGTTTAGAGATGCGCGCCTTTAGTCTGAGGGATACTTTGCCAAATTTGCGGGTTAATTGACGTAGCAACATCGCAACCTGTCTTTGTAAACCCTCTTGCTTGCCAATTTGTAAACCGCGTTGTTCACCAATTTGCAAACCTTCTTGCTTTCCTAGCTTAACGCCTTCCTGCATTGCGTCTTGATAAACGCGGGTTTTCTTTAAATCGCTATGTGTAAACATGGCTTCAACCTCTTGACGACTTAGCTTTGGGAATTTGTATACCAGTACTGCTTCTATAAATTCTACTATGTTATCCCTCAATTCGGTATTTGTTTCTTGCTCGACTTTTTCAGCAAGATTTCTTGCTAGTTTCGGTGCTTTCTTTTCTGATGCTAAGATTAGCTGAATAATCTCGATACCATGTGAATTTGTTTCTTGGGGCAAGTCTTCTAGATATACGCGCTTAATTCGCCCCAAGGTGATTAGTTCTTGGCAGAATTTGTCGGGTGGTGGTTCGCTGTTGTGTTTGGCGAAGATGG
>JAYUSC010000110.1:0-5049 GCA_043755885.1 Pseudanabaena sp.
AGCCCGCCGCAACAATCTTGGGTTTTATTAAATTTCTGATCCTAACCTGCTACAGGTCATTCAAGATCGAAAACAAGAGAGACGGCGCTTTGCGCCGCCTTTCTTGTTTAAAAAGGTGAGAGAGTGCCAAGTGTTCCCTCACCTTTTTGATCGAAAATCCTGTAAAGTAGCTATATAGAGTCCTTAGGGATAAAAGTGGTCAACCAGTGGTCAAAATTTCACATCATCAAGATCAAGAATCAACAACATCAACGTCGCAAGCTCAACAATTATTGCGATCGCTGTGGCGTGGGCTAGCTCGTGAACAGGGTTTGCCAGTTTGGGCTTTGTTGGCAACTTTTCTGGTGATGCTGCTGCTGTGGAATTGGCAATTAATCGCGGCAACCAGTGCAGGGATTTTTGCGATGATTGCGGTCTACATGATCCAAGACTGGAATTGGAATGTGATTTTGTGGCGCATCCAGAAATTTCTGCAAAGCCCTTATCGACTTTTACCGCTATCAGTTGCGAGTGGTACGGTGACTGTTTTTTTGACCTATATGTTATTAGCGGTATGGTCAGATCAAGAAAATCATTGGTTAGCCTCAGCCAATATTTTGCAGCTAGGTGCAACTCTAGGCATTTTAGTATTGCTGGTTCGCCAAGCGTTTCGGCAATGGTTGCAGCGTCAACAAGATAATTTTGATCAACTAATTGCTCAACTTGCAGTCAATGATGATCTGGCAAGACTCATTGCTATTAAGCAAATCAATCAATACGTGCAAGACAATCGGTTACCTGTGTCTCAAGAAACTGCGATCGCAGATTATTGCCAGATTTTGCTCAATCGAGAAACAGAAGAAACTATGCGTGAGGCGATATTCGCGACTCTAGAGTCTTTGCAATCGATTACCGACAAACCAGCACTCAAAAGATCAACCAGCCATATTAACTAATATTTTTAGTGGCGCTTTTCGACGCTAAAAATATTGCTATAAAAAGATTCCATGCTAACTAAAGATCAAATTCTCGATCGCCAAGTGGCTCTACTAGTCCAGAGTACTCCTGATGCAGAGACTGCCAGCGCAGTTAGTTTGATAGCATCGGTACTCAAGGCGATCGCCCAAAACCTGAAATATACAATCTATTTTGTAATTCAAGATATTGAGGGCGGCTGGTTACTCACGCCACTGAGCAATCATGATGATCCTGAACTTGAAAAGACGACGATTTATGCCTATTGCGATCGCACTCCTGCCAATATTGACAGGTTAAGGCTAAATGACGCGCATCTCGAATGTGGTGAATACAATGTAATTGAGATGCTGTTTCGCTTAATTGGAATGAAACAGGTGGACAGCATCGTATTTTTTGATCGCGCTACAGATACGCAAAACGGGATTGAAATTGTGCGGACTGATATCGAAGAGTTATGCGAAAAACAAATTAAACGCGCTCAGTTTAGTCTGCAAAAGCTCAATGAACTGAAAAATAACGCCAATATTGCTTAAAACACGAAATACGGCGCAAAGCGTCGTATTTCATCAAAAAAAAGAGAACGCTTTGCGTTCTTTTTTTTTTATTCGTTGTCGATGAATCCGCACATGACAGCGCCATCGACAGAGCCTTTGCCACTAACTAAACAGGCAAGGTTATCTTCACGGCTCATGGTCACAATGCGATCGTAACTCTTACTAGTGAGCAAATTGTCTGCGATCGCTATTACTTCAGGAGTGGTATTAACGGCAAGGATGATTTGATTGCGGTTAATATCAGCATTTTCGTAACGAACTTCGGTTTGAGAAGCAGTAGGACTCTGATAAAGGGCGGCGATGATCGCTGCTTGAGCATTTGCTGGGGCTGCGATCGCGAGACCTGAAACGACGAAACCCGAAATGGCTAAAAATGTTGCTACGATTGCATTCTTCATGACTGCCTCTACTCTGCTTTCTCTAATTGCTTCCAATGAACCAGAAAACTAAACTTTAATAATCTAATTTTCTAACGAAAGTAACGATCGCTACTTCCTGCTATCAACTCAACCGACTGGATGAACTCGATGCATGAGCGCCTAACTCAATAACAACATCATCAAGCTTTATGCAATAGATGCCAGTGACACCAGATATCTACCCTTGTGATTGCGATCGCAACTTGATAGTGATTAAGTAAAAGCGGCGCGAAGATCCGCCATTGGACAAAAATCAAGCGAAGGCTGCCCTAAAGCTCCAAAATAGACAATTCTCTATTGTATTTGTGTAGAATTGTATGCAAAGGCTTGAGAAAGTTAGAAAAGTATTAACTAAACTCAATTAAAGCGTTAGGCTAGAGTTTATTTGAGTTAGTCTCACGTCTTTACATTTATTCGTCCAAGCGGAGTTCCGCCACATGATTGACGCTATTATCATTTTCACATTCATCCTCGCGGGAGCAGGTACTGGCTTCCACGGTATCGATTTTTTGCCGCCAGATGCGATCGCCCATCTGAATATCCAAAATCTACGTTGGGTAACACTTGGAATCGGCTCGGTTATCGGGCTAGTCTTGGGATTAATCGTCCAAAATACCTATCGTCGGATCGAGACAAACATTCGATCACTGCCACTTGAGACGATTTTGGGTCGGGCTGTGGGTTTGGTGTTTGGGCTACTGGTGGCGAACTTGATGCTAGCGCCATTATTCCTGATCCCTATTCCCAACGACTTTGACTTTATTAAGCCACTCACTGCGATTTTAGTGAGTATCATCTTTGCCTATTCAGGTATGACCCTCTCTGATACACACGGACGGGCCTTGTTGCGTTTGATTAATCCCAACAATGTCGAAAGCAGCCTCATCGCTGACGGCACATTGCGTACTGCTTCAGCAAAGGTTTTGGATACCAGCACAGTGATCGACGGGCGGATTCAGACTTTAATGGAAACAGGATTTTTAGAGGGGCAATTATTGATCCCCCATTTTGTGATCCAAGAATTGCAGACGATCGCCGATAGCTCTAACGATCAAAAACGAGTGCGCGGTAGAAGAGGGCTGGATATTCTCAATAATATGCGCGATCAATTTAGCGATCGCATCACGATTCATTCAGCCGATTACGAAGACTTACATACAGTCGATGCTAAATTGGTGCGCCTAGCTCAAGAGCTAAGCTGTACCTTGATTACCAATGATTACAACTTAAATAAAGTTGCCAATTTACAACAAGTTGAAGTTTTAAACATTAACGATCTTGCTCAAGCTTTGCGTCCAACCTACTTACCAGGTGACTTAATCGAAATTAAGGTGCTTAAGGAAGGCAAAGAAGCATCCCAAGGAATTGGCTATCTCGAAGATGGCACAATGGTGGTCATTGAAGAAGGTCGTGAATTTCTCGGCAAACAAATTATTGTGATTGTCACCAGTGCTTTGCAAACTTCGGCGGGTCGGATGATTTTTGCTCGTCATGAAGCGATCGCAACGGTTTAAGTAAAAAGGCAAAAGTAAAAAGTAAAAAGTAATCACCAATCCTCTATCGCCTATGCAAGTTTCGCCTTCCCACTCACATCGGCAATTGGTATCAGGTAAAGTCGGGTGGGGCTGGCGACAGGCGACTTATCCTATTTCTGCGAATTTTATTTTTGCAGGTTTGTTGATTCTGTTGGTAGCGATCGCCCAATTAGTGCGAATAGGAGAGTTAACTCTTTTATTGGTCGCCAGTATCTTATTGCTGGTAGGTTTGATTATTGGTCTATATTCAGCCAAATCCGTGGTGAATGTATGCCAACAAAATTCGGATTATCTATTTTCGCGATCGCAATTGATTGGAATTACGACCTATTGGTTAGTTCTAATTGCAGGACTGAGTACATCTTCAGAAGCTTTTACAAATATTTTTGTGGCGGTTTGGTGGATTTTGCCAGCTGCTATTTTTATTGGTATCGGTGTCTCTCTAGCTTTGCGATCGGATAAATCTAAACAAGCAGCCGAAAAAAAACAGTTGATCGAAGCGGTTAACGCCGATCTGTTAAATATCGTTACCTATTCTGATCAAACAGTTTTGGTCAGTCCCTCAGCCCTAGGTCAGCAACCCCGCCAGTTTAATAGTCTGGTGCTAATCGTTTTGGGGTTTTTCTTCTGGACAATGCTGGATTTATCGACCAATCTCAGAGCGATCGCTGCGATCGCATTGACAACTTCGGGACTAACAGGCTTTTTTACATGGCAAGCTCAGTTGCGATCGCCTGACAAAGTTTTACATCTCAGGTTTAGCGGTTTATGGGGACTTGGGGCTGAATATGCGATCAATATCAAACCCTTCTCCTGCCTATCCCTGATCAAATTGCAAGAGGCGGGTGGCGAACTAAGCTGGATGCAGTTATCAGGAAATAATAGCGACATCACGATCCCTTTAGCGATGACGATTTTGACTAGTACTAAAGAAGATAAAAATCAAAACGATCAATTAGGGCAAACAATCCGTAATGAGTTTCATCTTGCCAAACAAGAAACTGAGCGCGACAGTTTAGGCATGGCGAATGTACTTCTACCTCAAGGCGCAGGCATTCTCGCAGGAACAGCATTTATTACTTTGGGGAGCTTGCTGTTATTTATATTTCCCTTGCCCCCAAAATTATTGGTCGAGAGTGCGATCGCATGGCTTGGGGTTTGTCTAGTTAGTCCTGCGATCGCCAGATTTTTCTTGCAACTAGTTGCGACCAATAGTCTGCATAGCGATCGCCCTAGCAATACTGCAAGTCATCTCCAATCTTGGGAAATCGGTGTGGCTCTTTTATTAATCAGTGCTTTTCTCTCGACCCAACCCACAGCAAAAATCGCATTAGTCACATTCAGCCAAGCAGTGCCAATCCTAACGCTCATCTGTGGATGGCTCAGCATCAGTATCGGTGTTTGCATCCTCGCCTTTGTCCGCCGCACTCCCCTTTGGAACACAAACTACTAGTCAAAAAATTGCGAATTAATTCAGCAGGGCGGTACATTCGAGGATTAGCTTTTGGTTGGTGAGCGAGTAGGGTTGGATTTCTAAGGCTCTGCGGAAAGTAGCGATCGCATCGTGATAGTTGCCGATCGCAG
>JAYUSC010000111.1:0-5048 GCA_043755885.1 Pseudanabaena sp.
CGGGCGAAGCCCGCCGAACCAATTTTGGGTTTTATATGCACAGCTTATTTAATTCTCATTCCTAAGCAATTCTTGCCACTGTTTTTTCTCCCAGATGTATGGACGTTGAAATAGTGGGACAAGGGATTGTTCCCCCGTGATTGCCCTAAAACTCAGCTATTGCAGGGCTTCTTTGCTTCTAGAAAATGCTCTCCAGCAATCTTAACTAGTTCTTGCACTTGCATTAATGGAATATTTTGCGATCGCGCTAATTTCGCACAGTCCTCATATTCTGGTTGAATCGTCCAGAATCCATCGCGCCACGCCATCTTAACTCTCGCCTTGCCATATTTTGTTTCTACTTCATGGCTCTCTCGATACAAGATTTTACGCTCTTGTAAGCGATACCTAATGCCGAGAGTGCTAGTTTCGCGAAAGAGAATTTGTTCACAAATTTCTTGCCGATCGCAATGACAAATAACCGTAATTAAGATCCCATTGCGCGATTTTTTCATGCCGATCGCTTGGGTATAGACATCTAACGCACCATTCTGTAATAACTGTTCCATCGTATAGGCGATCGCCTGAGCCGTCATGTCATCAACTTGCGTTTCTAAAACTGCGATCGTCTCGGTAGTTTGAAGAGATTCACTCCCGCAGGAATGAATCTCTTCAAGGTTTAATCTTTTTTTTTGCTCTTACCAACCCACAAACGCAAAGCATTAGGAATTTCTAAATCCTGCGTACCTGCACCAAGCCCCACTTTTTTGATTTTCATTAAGGGAACTTCGCCAAATTTTTCACAGAGTGTAACTGCGATCGCAGCTCCTGTGGGAGTTACTAATTCTTTTCTAATGCCATTGTCAAACGTAGTCACGCCATGCATTTCCCATAATTTCAATGTGGCGGGAGCTGGTACTGGCATCTTGCCATGATCGCAATCGACATAGCCACCACCCGCAGGCAAAGCCGAGCAGTAGATTTTGTCAACTTCTAGCCAAGCAAATCCTGCACAGGTACAGATAATATCGACGATCGCATCGATTGCACCGACTTCATGGAAATGCACTGCTTCAGGAGCTATTCCATGTACTGATCCCTCTGCGATCGCAAGTTCTTTAAATGTTGCTAAACTCCAAGCTTCCACCCGTTTTGGCAATTTAGCATTACGAATGATCTTCTCGATATCAGGTAAGTGGCGATGCAATGGATGAGAATGCAATGGATGAGAATGCTCATGAGTATGTTCTTCATGAGTATGTTCTTCATGGCTATGGGAATGCACATGATCAGCATGGGAATGAGCCTGCTCATTCGCAACGGTGGGCGGCTCTTCGCCTTTATAGTTTAATAATTCGACATGCATTTTTGTGGCGGCGATACCGCCACGATGAACAGATTCTGTCCATAATTTAACCTCGCGATCGAGTCCTAATTTATGGACAATATCTTTTAAATATTCTAAAGGCACACCCGCACTCACCAGCGCACCTAGACACATATCACCCGCGATACCTGTCGGACAGTCTAAATATGCAATTGTTTTCATGTTATTTTCTGATTCAATTGGTTAACGTCAAAGTGGTGCGAAGCACTACTATAAATTGTCAAGTACCGTGTTGGCATTGCGTTGCCATCGATCGCGTTTAATCCGTCGGAGTGCTGAGCCTGTAAAATGCTGATCCCACTCTTGATCAGTCATATTGGCGAGATCCTCTAACTGAGGATCAACATTATGGGGAAAAGGCTGAAAATCAGCCTCTAAAGTTTCTTGAGCAAACCGATGATTCCAAGGACAAACATCTTGGCAAATATCACAACCTGCGACCCAGTTTTGTAAATTAGCTGCGATCGCATCGGGAATTTGCTCAGCTTTGTTTTCAATCGTGTGAAACGCAATACAGCGATTCGCATCGACGACGAATGGCTGTGCGATCGCTCCCGTCGGGCAAGCGTCAAGGCAACGTGTACAAGTACCACAATGATCGGTATGTGGTTTGTCAGGCTCTAATTCTAAATTAGTCAGCACTTCTCCCAAAAACAGCCAAGAACCGTAGTCGCGTGTAATTAGATTGCTATGTTTACCAATCCAACCGATCCCCGCTCTCTGTGCAAATGCTTTCTCGGCGATCGGTCCAGTATCGACATAATAGCGAGTTTGAATATTCTCCCCTTGAGCATTTAACCAAGTTGCTAAAGCCTTCAGCTTCTTAGTCAAAACCTTGTGGTAGTCACGTCCCCAACCGTAGCGGGAAATCTTACCCACTTTCTTGTCCGCATTGCGATCGCCTGAATGTTGATGCGGTGTGTAGTAATTTAAAGCCACACAAATTACCGACTTTACCCCTTCCATTACCTGCGTAATATCTTGCCGTTTAGGATTTGTCATCCAAGCCATATCCGCTTGATATCCCAGTGCTAGCCACTCCTGCAAACGCTCTGCCTCAAGCCCAGACTCAGCTTTGGCAATCCCAACTTTACTAAAACCTAGTGCGATCGCTTTTTGTTGAATCGCTAATTTAATTTCTGCGTTGCCTAGTGTCACCAATTAACCACCACCTAACCAACCAAAAAATCCACCCTTTTTGTCATTCTTGGCTTTAGGATCTAGTTTTGCCCCATTTGTGCCGCCAGAATTTGCCCCACTTACTTGGTCAATATACTGCTTTGCGATCGGTTCATCAGGATTTAGTTTCAGCGCTTGCTGAAAGCTCACTTTTGCCATGCCTGATAATTTTTGATTCATATACACAAATCCCAACAAAGCATGACATTTGCTACTGTTGCAATCAATTTGGATGGCAGTACGCAGTTCTTTTAGAGCTGAAGCCCATAATTTTTGATTGATATAGTTTTCGGCTTGGCGAATATATTGATTAAGTGAACCATTACCAGCATTATTAGCTTGGTTGGCATTACTAGTTTGATTAGTATTTTTTGCGGAAGTATTAGCCGCAGGATTACCCGTGCTACGCAATGGTGACTGAGACTCACTTCGCATTTGGTAGCTACTACCTGCGCTGGAATAAGAGGCTCCTGCCCTGTTTACTCCTGTGTTATTAACACCCGCATTGCTAGATGCACTAGCTCTATTAACTGCTGTGTTGCCAGTTTGAATTCTGGTGTCGTCACTAGTCGGCTTTGTGGAAGACGTATAGGCTGAAGAACTTGCACTCGGTGAACTTGGCGTAGTTTGGTAACCCTCTTGCAGCAGAATATGGATTAAATTCAATTCACTTAGCAAAGCAATTTTTTCTAAGGCTTCACCTAGATCTTGATACTGGACTTTGGCTATTTCATGAACAGTTTGTTCATAATTAAAGTCTTTCGAGGAAATTAAATATCGTTTAGCGATGTCGGCTTGAGGCAAAAATTTTTGATTACGCTTCATTAGGCGTTTGCCAAGCAGTTTTAGAATTGCTGAATATTCTGTCCGTTCTCGTTCTTGAGACAGCACATTGTAAGCTGGATTAACTAGCTTGGATAGATATTGAGTAGCTACTTGCTTCTCAGAATTTGATCGCCCATGGATATCAGGATGAAGACACTTAGCAATTAGAATATATCGCTTACGCACAAGAGAAAATTCCGCTGTCAGGGGTAAGCCTAACACGGCGTAATAATCATTAAAGTCATATTGACCGATACCGCGATCTATCCGAAATGTTCTTGGGTTGTCCACGATCTATCCTCAGTGTTGCGCTACCCAAACAAGATCTCTTAGATTGTAAAAGATTCTAAACCAGTTGACACTCCTCAGCCTGAAGGCGTGAGGATTCTTAATTCAGCGACTGACCTTTAAGCACTATGTCCTTGCGGCAGTTCTTAAACCTCTCAATCGTACAATAGTACCAATCGCAAAGTCTAACTCACAGTTACCCCAGAGGGTCTATCTCCAAAAGCGTACTAGGATACTAGCCTAGAGTTCGGACGTGTCCCGCCCTACTTTACCGATTGAAGTAAGTTATTTGTTTTCTGGTAAAGAGAATGCGTTGATTCTCTAGCTGTTTTAAGAGTTTTCGCTGCTCTTGACTGTTTTATTTCTCCCTCAAAAGTGCTGCACTATTTCAGCAGAATTTTCACGATGCGCGACGGTATTTCAACCTGAAGTCATTTCCCACTTTACCATGGGTTAACTAAAGTCGCCCTAGAACGGCGAGGTTTTAAACCCAGTTTTCCGATAAGTAATAATAGCTTACCCTCTAGTCATGCAGGTGCGATCGCAATAATCACATATTTTCTATGGAATAAGATCCAAAAGGGTAGTGGCGGTCGCTACTAACCTTTTGAGGAATGATAAGTTACAAGCTTGCTAAAACTTGTTTAGCTGTTTGAATTTGCTCATTGCTAAAGCCTGCTTCGTTAAGAAAGTTTAAAAATTCAGGACTACGATACCGAGGATCAACACCGATCGCATCACGAAAAGTTTTTTTGGCGCTAGTCTGATCTCCTGATGTCCATTGCGCGATCGCACTCGCAACAAAAGGATGTGGATTATTCGGCTCGAGTGCGATCGCTCTCTGAGCATAGGCGATCGCCAGATCATATTGTTTTAGGCGTTGATAAGCCAGACTGAGATTGTAATGGGCGATCTCGTTATCAGCTTTGAGCATCGCCGCCCAGCTATGTAAAACTACAGATTGCGGTAAATCGCCACGCACCAGATAAACAATACCGATCGCATTAAATGCTTGCAGTGATGTTGGTGACAAATAAATTGCTTCCCACAGAGAGGTAGCCGCATCATCATCTTTTTTAGATAGATGCTGAGTCCAACCGAGAATAATCCGCCCATCAAGATTACTAGGATCAAGTGCAACTGATTTTTGCAAAGCGGCGATCGCCTGATCAAAGCGTTCTTGTTGACGGTAGGCCAGTCCCATCTGGCGATACTCTTCGGCGCGTTTATCAGGCTTAGCTGCGATCGCAGATTGGACAGTCATGATGCTTGTGAGCATTACGCATATACTCAAACAGCCGAAGATTTTTTGCGATCGTTTCAAGACAGATTTCCTGTTGGTTATACAAAAAAGTGACAATGCTCGAAAACCAAAAGAGAATGGCGGCGC
>JAYUSC010000112.1:0-5045 GCA_043755885.1 Pseudanabaena sp.
CGGCGCGAAGCGCCGCAACCATCTTTTGGGTTTTGTTTTTGCCATAACATTGCTGACTATAGCTATACAATAATTTGTGATGAGAATTTTGCTTGTTGAAGATGAAGAAGACTTAGTTGACACTCTCAGCACTGAAGTGACTGAGATTCCTGATTCAGCGAGACAACTTACCCGAAAGACTTACATCTAACTAGGCCGAGGTCGAACTCTCCACAGGCGTAGAAATTTGGGTATGCCCTACCCTATTTAAACCAACAGCCAAGATATTCAAAGCCGCATTATGGTCACGATCTAAAACCGTACCGCAATGACTACATTGATGAGTGCGCTCACTCAGGGCTTTCTTAACTAAAGTCCCACAAGTTGAGCAATTCTGACTTGTGTATTGAGGTGGCACTGCAATCGTGACCTTACCAAACACCTTACCAAAATACTCAACCCAGTCACGAAACATAGACCAGCTTGCATCACTAATAGACTTAGCTAGTTTATGATTCTTGACCATATTCCGCACTTGCAAATCTTCGTAGGCAATCAGGTCGTTAGACCGAACTACGCACCTTGCAGTTTTTACCGCAAAGTCTTTACGTTGCCTACTTACTTGCAAATGTTTTTTTGCTAATCGCTTAATTGCTTTGCGACGATTAGCTGATCCTTTTTTACGCTTAGATACTTTACGCTGCAACTTTTTAAGTTGACGTTCTGACTTTCTAAGCAATCTAGGATTCTCAACAACTTCGCCTTTTGAATCGGTATAGAAATGATTCAAACCAACATCTAACCCAATCGTGGTTTGAGTTGGCTCCATTTTTTCTCTGCGATCAACATCAACACAAAACTGAGCATAGTAACCATCAGCCCGTTTTACCAGCCTGACTCGTTTAATTTGCTCAACTTGGTAGAAGTTAATATCTCGGCTACCGACTAATTTGAGTCGACCAATCTTAAAGCCATCAGTCAAAGTTAGATATTTCCGATCATCAGATAGCTTCCATCCAGTTTGTTTATATTCAACTGAATGACCACGCTTCTTAAATTTGGGATATCCTTTTTTACCTGATACTTTCTTCTTGCAGTTATCAAAAAATCGATTAATCGCAGACCATGCTCTTTCTGCGCTGGATTGCCTTGCTTGTGAGTTTAGCCTTTTAGCAAAGTCAAACTCACAAGCAAGTACAGCGCACAGTGCAGATAGGTCATACTTGTCCGTACCGTGATTATCTATCCAGTATCTCAAAGCCTTATTACGCACAAACAGAGCAGTACGAATTGCCTCATCAATGAGGTTGTACTGCTCTATTTTGCCTTTTAGTTTTGCTTCGAGAACTAACATGGATTTGTCTTTGTTTACACTTCTTATTGTAGCGTAAATATCACTGCTTGTGACATAACCTAAAAAACGTCAGCAACTAGTTGTCGAAGCCGATATCCGTCAGGCTCAGTCTGAATTAAATCTCGATAAAGAGCGTTATGAGCGAGATAAAGAATTATTAGAAAAAGGTGCGATCGCAAGACGACAGTTACAAGAATCAGAATCGAAATTTGTCGCGGCAAGAGCCGCATTAACTAAAGCCGAAAGTCGTTTACCTTTGCTAGAAGCCCAAGCACAGCTAGAAAGAGCAGGCGCTGATGTGCAAGTCTCGGCGACCAGAGTAGAGCTAAGTACCGCCGCTTATTCCGCTCGGTCAAATCAACTCCAAGCTAGTGAAAACTCTAATGGCACGATTACAATTACTACTCCTATTGATGGAGTTGTCAGCGATCGTGAAGCCACAATTGGCGAGTCAGTTGATGCGGCAGGAAAGCCTCTAATGACGATCATCAATGATGAGAGAGTTCTCGCCACTGCCAATATTTACAAAAAAGATATAAATAGAATTCGCATCGGTCAACCTGTGCAAGTGAAAATCGCGGGACAGCCTTCGACTACCGTTTTTCAAGGAAAAGTGACAGTAATCGGTGCGGCAGTGGAAGGACAGACTCGGATTGTGGCGGTGGTGGACTTGTTGCGATCGCCTTTTGGCTAGGCAGGCGATCGGGTACAAAAATGGAGATCTTGCGTGAACCATCCAATATAGGCGACTGATCGCCCCATTCAAGATTCATGCTTGTGCGAGGAAAAATACGCCAAATTATGTGGATTAATTCTCAACAGCGATCGCTCCATGAAACATACCCATTCCACAACTAAACTGAAACATACCCACAGTTTGAGGAGTAAATTCTACAGGTGTAGTCTGATTAAGAACTAAATCTTGAGCAACATGAAAGTCAGGAAAGAGAACTTTTTCTAGGCAACTACTGGGATCGCGACGATCAAACTGCAATCGCACAGGCTGACCGCGCTTAACTGTTATCAGCGAAGGGACGTAGCCACCATCGACGGTGATTGTGACTTCCTGAATACCGCCACTAATTTCCGCTTGTTGAGATTTGGGCTTGCTTAAAAGGAACCACCATAGTTGAGCAACCATTAGAGATAGACCACCTACAGCGATCGCAATTTTCAGAGCTATAGGCTGCTCAATTGGTTGAAATTTTCCAGAAGATGAATTGTGGTTGCTCATCTCCTCTGCGGACATACTAGAGGTTATGCCAACGGATAAGCCAATGAAGACTAAAATATTGACTAAAATATTGACCACTTGATGTTTTTTCATGGTTGTTCCTTTTAGTTAGTTGAAGAAGGACGGAAATTTCTCAGCCTTAAAGCATTTGTGACCACAGAGAGAGAGCTAAGAGCCATCGCACCACCCGCAATAATCGGGTTAAGCAACCAGCCAAAGAACGGGTAAAGAATCCCTGCGGCGATCGGAATACCTGCCACATTGTAGATAAAGGCAAAGAAGAGATTTTGTTGAATATTACTGATCGTAGCGTGACTGAGTTGAATCGCGGTCACAATTCCTTGCAGATCTCCTGAAATCAGGGTGATATCGCTAGCTGCGATCGCCACATCTGTGCCTGTACCAATCGCTAAACCAACATCGGCTTGAGCTAAGGCAGGTGCGTCGTTAATACCATCACCAACCATTGCTACGACTTTACCTTCAGCTTGCAATTCTCTGATTTTTGCTACTTTCTGATCGGGTCGGACTCCCGCAAATACTCGTTTAATCCCAACTTCACGCGCGATCGCTTCAGCAGTAGATTGATTATCTCCTGTCAGCATCACTACTTCTATTTTCATTCTTTGTAAAGCCGCCACTGCTGTTTGAGATGAAGGTTTGAGCTTATCAGCGATACCAATCAAGCCACGAGCAGTATTATCAATCGCTATTAAAACGACAGTTTTACCGCCTGTTTCCCATGAGTCTTGGTATTGATGAAGCTCACTAGTATCAATTTTCAACTCATCCATCCATCGCCTCGTTCCGACCTGTACTAGAAAGTTATCTACTTTCCCTTGCACGCCACTACCTGCGATCGCCAGAAACTCAGTCACTTCAGGAATAATAATATCCTTTTGCTTAGCATGATTAACAACGGCTTCTGCTAGAGGGTGTTCAGAATTACGCTCGATCGCCGCAACTAATTCCAAAAGCCATCTTTCTCCCCTCTCCTCGCTGGGAGAGGGGCTGGGGGTGAGGGAAAAGATATCTGTAACAACAGGTTTACCTTCAGTCAAAGTTCCCGTTTTGTCTAAAACAATAGTTTGAATTTGATGAGCAAGTTCTAAACTACCTGCATCTTTAATTAGAATACCGTTCTCTGCTCCTTTGCCAGTTCCAACCATAATCGAAGTCGGAGCTGCTAGACCTAGCGCACAAGGACAAGCGATAATCAACACACCCACAGCGGAAATCGTTGCTAAGGTGATGTTGCCGATGATCTCAAACCAGATGATAAAGGTGACGATCGCAATCGAAATTACGACTGGCACAAACCAACCTGTCACTTGGTCAGCAAGTCTTTGAATTGGCGCTTTAGAACCCTGAGCGTCTTTCACAAGTTGGACAATTTGTGAGAGAACTGAATCTTTGCCGATATGACTAGCTTTGATTTGGAGACTACCCGTTTTGTTCATAGTCGCTCCAATCACCCGATCTCCCACTTTTTTCTCAATAGGGATGCTCTCGCCCGTCACCATTGACTCATCGACTGTAGAGTTACCTGCGATCGCTTCACCATCGACGGGAATTTTTTCACCAGGGCGTACCAGCACGATATCGTTAATTTGCACGTCTTCAATAGGAATGTCTGATTCTTTACCATCGCGTAAAACTCTAGCTGTTTTGGCTTGCAATCCAATTAACTTACGAATAGCATCCGATGTTTCTCCTTTAGCTCGATTCTCAAACAATTTACCTAGCAGAATCAAGGTAATTACGATTACCGATACTTCATAGTAAACTTCAGGTTGTAAACCTTGAGATATAAAGAAAGTCGGATTTAAAGTGACAGTAATCGAGTAGGAAAAAGCCGCAAGAGTTCCCAATGCGATCAAAGTATCCATCGTCGCAGTGTGATTCTTGAATGCTTTCCAAGCACCGATGTAAAAGGAACTCCCGCACCATAATTGGACTGGAAGTGCAAGGGCAAGCTGGAACCAGCGATTATGTAACCATTCAGGAATCAATGGAATTTGCAATCCTGTCATCATTGGCAGTGAACCGATTACTAAGATTACCCCGATCACTCCACCGATCCAGACTTTGCGGGTCAAATCTTGGGTTTCAGTCAGGCGGGTATTTTTTTCGCGATCGCCATCTACTTGGTCTGGCAGAATTGCTTCATATCCAATATTCTTAATTACTTGTTGAATGGCAGCAGCAGAGGTCTTTTTCTCATCAAAGTCAACTGCCACCTCCTCTGTGGCAAAATTGACATTACTACTAGCGACACCAGATATAGAGCGAGTCGCAGATTGAATACTATTGGCACAAGAAGCACAGTGCATTCCGCGTAAGTTAAGCATGACTTTACTCATTTTGCATCCTTTTTAGCTAAATGTTTTCTGAGCTTTTACATTATTATTGGCAACTTAAGTAGCTAGGCATAATAAAACCCAGAACCCAAAAAAGCTGGTTCGCCCGCTGCGCGGG
>JAYUSC010000113.1:0-12349 GCA_043755885.1 Pseudanabaena sp.
CACAGGTTATTTAATTCTCAGTCCTTAACACCTTCTGGTGCTGTCCTCTTAGCTGACCACAAGCAGCATCTGCTTCCAGCCCTCTTGTGCGTCGCACACTCACCGCCACTTTATAATGTTCCAAAACCTGCACAAAGGCTTGAATTGCTCTTTCGGTTGGGCGCTTGTAATCAGCGTCACTGACAGTATTGTAAGGAATCAAATTAACGTGACTTTGAAAACCGCGAATCAGATATGCGAGTTCTTCTGCTTGTTCAGGTGCGTCATTAACGCCAGCTAGCAATGTATATTCAAAACTAATTCTTCGACCAGTGATTTCTACATATTCGCGACAGTCATCCATCAAGGCAATCAATGGATAGCGATCGGCAGAAGGAATTACTTGAGCGCGAACGTCCTGAGTCGGTGCATGGAGACTGACCGCGAGAGTGACTTGCAGATGCTCTTCAGCAAAGCGCGGGATTTGATTGGGAATACCAACGGTAGAAACGGTGATATTACGCTGACCGATACCAATATCTTTATTGATAACTGCGATCGCACCGACCAGATTTTCATAATTGAGCAACGGCTCACCCATGCCCATAAATACGATATGACTGACGCGCTGCTGCATTACTTCCTGCACAGTTAGCACTTGATCGATAATTTCATGCTTTGCCAAGTTGCGACTAAATCCGCCTTTACCTGTGGCACAAAAATCGCAAGCCATGGGACAGCCCACTTGAGTCGAGACACAGACGGTCAGGCGCTTACTGGTGGGAATGCCGACGGTTTCGACAATTTCACCATCAGCGAGTTTAAGCAAAAATTTCTCAGTGCCATCGCGAGTTTGCTTGTGAAGATGAATCTGCGATCGCCCAATTTCCGCAGTCGGATTCAGAGCAAATTCTTCGCGCCACGCCTTCGGGAAAACTGTAATATCGCCTAAACTCCGCGCTCCCTTGTTATATAGCCAGTCATGGAGCTGCTTACCTCGATAGCTTGGTTGCCCTTGTAATACCACCCATTCGGTCAGTTCAGATTGCGATCGCCCCAATAGTGGTAGGACTTTAGAAGTAGAGTTTGGCAGCGTATTAGCAGTCATGACAAAGTGGCAAATGGGACTAGTATACTGATTTTATCAAAAAGTTAGAATTGTTGTAACAGATCAAGGTGTAAGGATGAAACGTCGTCAACTTTTACTGACATTATTGGGTTTACCTGTAGTTGGCTCATTGATTTATGCTGCGATCGCAAAATCGAAAAGCCAATACGAGCCAGTTTTAGCCGAATCTCCAGCCAGTAATCTTATTTTTACTGATCCTACTGAGGAGCCATTAGTGAGATTTGCTGCGATCGCCGATACGGGTGTTGGCAGTAAAGATCAATATGCTGTAGCGAGTGCCATGCTGCAAACCTATCAAAAAAAACCATTTCCCTTTGTATTGATGGCAGGTGACAACATTTATCCCTACGGCGAAATAAGTTTAGTTAAGCCATTCTTTGAAGAACCCTATGCGCCTTTACTAAGCCGTGATGTGAAATTTTACGCTGTACTGGGAAATCACGACATCATCAAGACCAATAATGGGCTTGATCAGATTAATTACCCGCTTTTTAACATGAGCAATCGCTATTATTCGTTCAAAAAAGGTGAGCCTGACAAGGAAGCTGTTGAATTTTTTGCGATCGATACTAATGAAAATGCTCCTTGGCAAGAGCAGCTTGCATGGCTTGACCAGCAATTAACGAATAGTACAGCCCCTTGGAAAATCGTATTTGGACATCATCCCTTATACTCATCAGGTCGTCATGGTAGTAATCCTAAATTAGCCGCCAAGCTTGCCCCAATATTTGCCAAGCACAAAGTTCCACTTTATCTCTGTGGTCACGATCATGGCTATGAAAGGTTTGTCCCAATAAATGGCACAACCTATATAGTCAATGGCGGCGGCGGCGCACCGTTATATAACTTTGGTAAATCGCCTCAAACCGCTTTTGTAAGCTCGCAATTTAGCTTTATGACTTTTGATGTCTATCAAGATAAAATCATCACCAAAGCGATCGCAACCGATGGCACAGTTTTTGATCGCGCCATAATCACTAAAACCATTTAAAGTTAAGTGACGCGAAGAGTCCCTTAACTTAGCTAAACCATTAATTATGAGTCTATACCTGTACGCAATTTTGCAAGCTGATCATATCGAGCTAGTTAAAGATCTCGATCTCAAAGGTATGAATGCTCAGCCTGTGCAGTTTTATCCGATCCCTCCTTTTGCGATCGTCTACAGTGAATCTCAACAGGATCGATATCTCGCTAGCCGCGCTAACCTGATTACCCACGAAACAGTTTTAGAATCCCTAATGAAGGCGATCGATCCACATCAAGCTGTGCCTTTGCCTTTGCAGTTCGGGCTAGTGGTTGAAGAATGGGAAGATGTCGAAAAAGATTTGCTAATTCCTTACGAATCTCAACTCACAGAATTAATCGATAATTTAATCGGTAAGCGAGAAGTCAGTGTCAAACTCTTTTGGAATCAAAATGAAGAGTTGAATCTCGCTGTAGCTGAAAATCAAGGCTTGCAGCAACGGCGTGAGGCTCTCGTTGGCAAAGTGCTAAGTATGGATGAGGCGATCGCAATTGGGCAGGAACTAGAATCTGCAATCGAGGAGCGTCAACAAATCATCATTGATGCTTTTGTGGATACGCTCAAGCCGTTATCTCATGACTACGCTGAGGGTGAATTACTCACGGAAAGCATGATTTATAACGGTTCTTTCTTAATCGATTGGGATAAAGAACCCGAATTTGCCGCCGCCGTTGAAGCCCTAGATCTCCAATTTGAGAACCGCCTCAGAATCCGTTACAACGATTTTACTGCTCCCTACAATTTTGTAAATGTAGATCGAGAATAGAGATTGATAAAAGTCGTACGCGGCTTTGTTTCATCACACCAGTTCTGGGGTTAAGCATTTGCGCCACAATTTCTAAACTCATCACCACAATATCGATCCGCAAAAGCTCAACCCTCTCCGCTCCCGCTTGCTTAGATTGAGGAAGGTACATCCATCCATTTTCTTTGCTGGTAAGACTCTTGGGTTAAATCCATGAGTAACTGTGACCATGCACCTTCATAGAGACTTGGAGTCATTGGTTGTCCAGTTTGAATTGACTGTACCCAGCGATCGCAAATGGCTAGCACAGGTGCGAGACGACCATCAGTATAGCTTTTCGGCAGTTCATATTCAGGCGGGATCGGTACGATCTCCATTTCTGTGCGATCGATTTTGCCTTGTCGTAAGCTGAAGCCATGCACATAATCCGATTGATTAGCACTACCTAATACAAGTGTTCCATTTTCACCATAAACCGTCAGCCAATGTCCTCGACCGCGATAGGTGGCAGTACTGAGAGAAATATTGCAAGGAGTTCCATCGGCGAGTTCTAAAAGAATGTTGCAGGTGTCATCGGCATCGACAGGGCGCATAACGCCATTCGCATCAGGACGTTCGGTAATCCCTGTACTGAGTTGTCCAGAGAGACTCTTGATATCACCAAATAACCAGCGCACATAGTCAAAAACATGGGAACCGATCGCACCTAATGCACCGCCACCAAATTCTTTTTGGCTATACCAATTCCACACCCGCTTCGGATCGGCGCGTCCTTGCACTAGCCAATCGATTTGAATTAGTCGTTTTTTACCGACATGGTTTTGATCGAGGAGATGTTTTAAATATCGCCATTGCGGCACACAACGGAATTCAAAATCGGTGGCGGTGATGACTTGCTGCTTTTGGGCAAGTTGATGCAGTGCGATCGCATCTTGAGCATTCATCGTCACTGGTTTTTCTAACAAAATATGTTTACCAGCCGCGATCGCAGATTGGGCTTGTTCATAGTGAAAACTGGGCGGCGTGGAGATGGTCACCGCTTGGACTGCGGGAATTGTGAGTAAATCTTCAAGGCGATCGCAAGCATGGGGAATATTAAATTTATCAGCTATTTGTTCGGCTTTATTGCGATCGCGATGATACACCGCCACAACTTCTGTATCAGGATGAATTTGGAGAGCAGGAATATGGATGATTTGTCCAAAGCCTGTTCCGATAATACCAATACCAATTTTTGACATGTTTTTTCTAAGGTTAAAATCTCTAAGAGATCCCCCTCAATCCCCCTTGTAAAGGGGGAAGAAGAAAATCCTCCCCCCTTTACAAGGGGGGCTGGGGGGGATCTTCAATGCGTTCTAAAACTCAATCCCTGCTTGAGCTTTGACACCCTGCTCTCTAAATGGATGCTTGACAAGTTCCATTTTCGTTACTAGGTCAGCAACTTCAATCAGTTCCGCAGGAGCGCCCCGACCAGTGAGGATTACGTGGGAATCAGCAGGTTTCTCTTTCAGTCCTGCAATCACAGTCTCAACATCGAGATAGCCTAGTTTGAGCGCAATATTTACTTCATCAAGCAGAACTAGCTTATATTCAGGATTTTTAATATAGCCAAGCCCGACTTCCCATGCTTCTTGAGTTTTGGCAATATCGCGATCGCGATCTTGCGTTTCCCATGTAAAACCCTCGCCCAGCGCTTGAAAAACTAGTTGATCTTGCCACATTTCAAATGCTTTTTTTTCCGCAGGTTCCCATGCGCCCTTGATGAACTGGACGATCGCCACTTTATATCCATGCCCTAGCGATCGCAAAACCATCCCCAGCGCGGCGGTAGTTTTGCCCTTGCCATCACCAGTATTAATAATAATCAGCCCTTTTTCGAGTTTACGCTCTGCGACTCGCTGATGTTGCACCTCTTGGCGGCGCTGCATTTTGGCGCGATGTTGTTCAGCAGTAAGTTCAGTCATGGAGGTTTTGAGATGAATGGCAATGACATTGTAAACCCTAAACCCTAAAAAATCAGAAGAGGTCGCAAAGCGACCTCTTCTGATTTTTTAGGGTTTTGTTGGTATATTTAGCCTTGATGCTACAACGGCTGCATATGTTTAAGAAAATCTTCTCCTTTGGTTTGCTTGTATTTATACCGATATCGGTCATCGGTCATTTGCAAGGTTGGAATTCTACGCTGGTGTTTGTGACTTCTGCGATCGCAATTTTGCCCTTAGCGGGTTGGCTAAGTACCGCAACTGAGGAAATCTCGGTAGTGCTTGGTCCATCATGGGGCGGATTGATGAATGCGACTTTTGGTAATGCGACGGAGCTAATCATTGCGATCGTCGCCCTGAATGCAGGTTTTACCAGTGTCGTCAAAGCTAGTATTACTGGCTCGATCATTGGCAACCTGTTGCTGGTGATGGGCATGTCGATGCTTTTAGGCGGACTGCGCTACAAAGAACAGGAATTTCAGCCAACTATGGCGCGATTAAATGCTTCGGTCATGAATTTGGCAGTGGTAGCGATCTTGTTACCAACGGCTGCTAATTTTACGAGTGCAGGGATTAGTGAAGAGATCTTACAAAAGCTATCGATCGCAGTTGCGATCGTGCTGATTATTGTCTATTGTTTGACGCTTCTATTTTCGATGAAAACCCATGCCTATCTTTATGATGTGGGCAAATCTGAAGCAGATGATGCCGAGGCGCAAGAAGGACATCCTCAAGAAATCAATCTGAAGTTATGGATTTCGGTTCTACTGGGAGTGACCTTGTTAGTTGCTTTAGAATCTGAGCTTTTAGTAGGAACTTTAGAGGAAGCAACTGCCCAACTCGGTTTAACTGAACTATTTACTGGGGTAATCCTATTGCCGATCATCGGTAATGCTGCTGAGCATACAACGGCGATTACGGTAGCGATGAAGAACAAAATGGAACTATCGGTATCGGTTGCCGTAGGTTCAAGTATGCAAATCGCGCTATTTGTTGCACCTTTGCTAGTCATTATTGGTTGGTTTATGGGGCAACCAATGGATTTAAACTTCAATCCTTTTGAGCTAGTGGCGGTGGCTGTAGCGGTGCTGATTGCCAACTCGATTAGTTCCGATGGGCGATCGAATTGGCTAGAGGGATCGTTGCTAGTAGCGACATACGCGATTCTAGGCTTTGCATTCTATTTTCAACCAGTCTAAAAAAGGCGGCGCATTGCGCCGTCTTTTTTAATCACTATACAATCTCCGAAAGCGTGGATCAAGTTTGGCACTTTTCTCACGGTTACATTTTGCACAAAGAGTTTGAAGATTACTCATATCATTAGCTCCACCTTGCGCTAGCGGAATAATATGATCAACTTGCAAGTTCTTAGTAGTAAGATCGATCTTCTGACAGCTTTGACATTGGTAATTGTTACGCTCGAAAACATATTTTCTAACATCAGTTGGAAGATTAATACGAGGTGTTTTGTCAATCACAAAGTTAATTTTTGGCAAAGATAATATAGTCATCTAGAATATAATGGCTGTTAAATTTTACATTAAGTAGCTTCTTTTTAATTGTATATAGATACTTTTGAAGAGGCAGGTTCTCCTGTACAAATCCATAGAAATCATCTGTTTTATCTCTCTGACAAGTAGAATCTATACGTTTATACCAAACTAAATTCAGAGAAAATAAGTCGATAAAATCTTGAATGATTTCAGCTTCAATTTCCTTTGTTTTTCTCTTCTCATCAAACAGAGAAAACAGTTTGCTAGCTTGAACAATTAGGACGACATAGCCATCCTTAGCAAGATGCTTTTTAAAGATGTCTGAATAGATTTGAGCGGAAGTTGCTCGTCGGTCAGCGTTCCAGAAGAAACAGTGACAGATAACAATAAAGTCAAAAAACTCTACAGGTAAATTGTCAACTTTTTGTTTATAGTAATCGAACAAGTTAGAACTATCTAATCTCCAAAAAGTATTACTGGATGGATGATTGACTGAAGTATATTCTTGCCAAAATTCTAATCCTGTTTTTAAGAATAAATCTTGTTGCTCCAATGCGTGATAATTAATATGCATCGAAGTTTCCAATCCACTCTTATGAAGACGTTCAATTAAGCCCGCTAGTCCATACAACATCGTCCCATGTCCTGCGGCAATATCTAAAATTTTTAAGTTCTTTTTGAGCTTGCCAGAACGATAAATTAAAAACCATGCAAGATAGCTACAGTAAGTATTATCTAAGAAATATTCCAATAAATATACATACTCAATTAATGGATAACTATAGTCAGGATCTTTGCCTGATTTAATTTTTTTTAATTCTTGATAGGCTAATCGAATTTCATCTTGATGATAGCGACTAAGCTCTCTATTAATATAATTTGCTAGCTTAGATTCTAAATTGTCAAAAACTTCACTATCAATTCCTGTAAATTGTAGAAATTCAGTATCTCCAGATTCAAATTTAAATTTTGTTTCACGACAAATAAATCTAACAATTTCAGAATCAATATCAATTGTGTCACTTTCTAATTTTGTCACCACAACAGGCAGAGTGACTAATGTCTGACTTTCTTGAATCTCTGACACTCGCTTTCGTAAACTAAGTGTCTCTTTTTTGTAAATATCTAAACTGGAAACCAGTCTTTGATTTTCAAGATATAAAGATTCTAGAATAGAAAGATTGGCATCAGATTTTTGAATTTCCTGAAATATCTTTTCGGCAAGTTTTAACCTTTTTGCTTTTAAAGCACATGTAAATTGGTAGGATCGCCACCAATTTTTAAACCAATTAATCATTAGTCATACTCGAACCCATTTTTTCCTTCCCTTATATCTATATTAGGCGCAAAGTTGACTAAATCCAACAATTCCTGCTTAAATCTCTCATACTGTTCTGCTTCATTGTCATACCACCAAGCATATTTAGATTGCAAAGCGATCGCTTCTTCACGAGTACTAGCAACTAATGACTTCTTTTGGTTAGCGTGAAAAGGTTGGATGACGATTCTTTCTGCGATCGCAAGTTTTTGCAAAAAGACTCTCTTATCTTCGGGTAATGTAGGTAAAAGTGGAGTAATTGTAACTGAATATTTAGCACTAGAAAGACTATGCTGAAGTTTACCAAGAGCTTGCAATCTGGCAGCAATACTTGGTGATTTTGGCTCAAAGTCTTTTCTTACTGACTCGCTACCTGTTGGAATACTAATATTAATCCGCAAGTATTGTAGCTTTTGCAAAATATCAATGTCTCGCACAATCATCGGACTACGGGTTTGAATGACAAGTATCGGCTGAAATTCCGTCATCACTTCTAATAGTTGTCGCGTCAGTTTTTGTTTTGACTCGATCGCTTGATAGGGATCAGTAACACTACTCATGTAAATACGTGGTGGATTATCTGGATTTTTGCGTTTCCATCGTTCCAACTCTAATTTCAATAGTTCAACAGCATTTTGTTTGATAATTACCCAGTCTCCCCATTCTTGTCTGAGCTTTTGATTTGGGCTAAAGGCTGCCGCATAGCAATAGCTACATCCATATTGACAACCTTGATATGGGTTGAGAGTAAAGTCATATGCGTTGATAAATCCGCTTGCTTTGGTAAGCAGCGATTTTGCATCTTTGGTGTAAATTTCCGCTTTTCCGAATAGCATATTTATCTATTCCGTTAGTTTAGATAGCCTGTAATTAAAAAGTCTGTACCAACTTGTTGAAACTGCGATCGCAATAAACACATCGCATCAGTCATCAGCATTAAACCTAGATCGTCAATAGGACTAGGAGCCATAAATCCGCCAATTAACTTAGGCGCAATAAAAGCATAAACTTTTTGTATCATCTTAGCCTTAATTGCGGCTGCACCTAAGCGTCCTCCACATTCCCATAAAACTGTATTGCAGCCACGCTTAGCCAACTCTTGCATCACAGCTTCAGGAGATATGTCATCTAGCTCGAGAACTTCAACTTTGCGATCGCAAAGTTTTTGCTTAAGTTGAAGATTGACATTGGGTAAAGTAATTACCAAAGTTTTTTCGATGTCCGTAACATTCCATAAATTTGCATCTTCAGGAAGATCGCAGCTTTGAGTTACTACTACACGCAAAGGGCAATGATCGCTCAATCCATGAGTATTTAAATGGGGATTATCAAGCCTAACAGTGTTACCACCCGTAATAATTGCATCACATTCCACTCTCAAATCATGAACTAAATTCCGAGCTTCTGCTCCAGTAATCCAATAGCTATGCCCAGCAGTCGTCGCGATTTTGCCATCAAGAGTCATCGCATATTTAAAAATGCCAAAGGGCAAATTCGTTTTCATGCGATAGAAGAATGCTTCATTTAGTTCTAAACATTGCTGTTCCAGAACACCTGTAGTAACTTTCACTCCCGCCGCAATCAAGCGATCGCGACCAGTTCCAGATACTTGTGGATTAGCATCGATCGCCCCAATCACAACCTCACCAATTCCCGCCTTGATAATTGCTTCAGAACAGGGCGGCGTGCGTCCGTGATGATTGCAAGGCTCTAGATTGACATATAGGGTTGCCCCTCGCAGATCTTCAACCTTTTGTTGCGCTGCTCGAATTGCAAATATCTCAGCATGGGGTTCACCAGCTTTGGGATGAAAGCCTTCACCCAATAGCTGTCCATCTTTCACAATTACGCTTCCCACCATGGGATTTGGCGCAGTCTGCCCTCTCGCTTTCTGAGCCAACTCAATACAGCGTTGCATCCAGCGATCATGCTGTTTTGCTGATTCTTTATCTACTTTTTCTAGCATTTGTGGATTGGCTATTAGTTAGGGTTAGGGCAAATGTGGTTGAATATGTGCGATCGCAAAAGCACTATATTCTGCACCAGCGTCACAAGACTCGCGAAGTAAAGCTATCGCTTCTTGATCGCCTGTCTTCTGAGCCAAGTAAAGTAATGCACAGAGGTATTTAACATACTTGCTGCGATACTCTACCAATCCTTTGCGCCCCTTAATGCCATTGAAATCAAAAATGGTCTCAACAGTTTTGCCGCGATCGTCACGACCATACACAAATGCCTTACCAGCGATCGCATCCCAAGCAAAGTCAAGATGCGTATTTGGATCGGTTATGCCATCGGTAGGATCGATTAGTAAAGGATTCCCGTTTATATCAAGTGGAAACTTTACCCCTTTATGACCAGCATCGTTACATAAATCACAAGAAAACAGTAGATTACTCCATTCAAATGTTAAATCAGGATATTCACTTTTAGGACGGAAATGCTCGATTTGTCCATAAGTCACAGCGCTGATGTCGCTCTGACAATAAGCGCATTTTTTGTGAAACATTTCTTCCAAAGCATTTTTGATGCAACGATGATTATATTTTCTCTGTGCTTTATTGACTTCTTTTTCGGCTCCCTTGATCTGAACGGCTGTTGCATTGGGATTATTTCTAAGCGATTGAAGCTCATGCTGTTTTTGATTAAGCTCTGCTAACCACCTAGCAGAATTTCTTTGTAATGCTCTAGGAATAGGGCTTCTTACTACAGGGATCAAGACAAATGTTCCTCCAAAAAAGCATTAATTCGAGATTCAAGGCTATTGGGATCTGGACGCTCTCCAAATGGTTGAACATCTCTTATGAACAACTGAAGTCGTTTATATTCAGACTTCTCTTCTTCTTCAACTAAATTTCCATTTTTTCTATTGAGTTCGTGATAGCGTTCGATCTTTTTTTCAGTTGGTGGCGAGTAAGTTGATTCAAGACCAAAAGCTGGACTTCTAAGTGTGCGATCTACATCGGCGGCTAAGTCTGTGTAAGGAATTGATATAACTTTTACTTGGCCATCCACTATATCTAAACGCAAAGTTAGTGCATCTTGTCCTGCACCAGCGGCAACTAGAGGACTATGTGTTGCTACAAAAAACTGAAGATTAGGAAAAACCTGCTGTAGCCACCCTGCTATTTCTCTTTGCCAAGATGGATGCAAGTGAATATCTAATTCATCAATTAAGACCACACCAAATGCTTTTGTTGGATCATCTACATCAGGAAATGCCTGAAGTAAGCGCCAGATCAAGTCGCCAGCTAAGGCAATAACGCTACGAAATCCATCTGACAAACCGATAGTTGGTACTTTTCGACCGTCTACTAAAAATTCAATTGTCCCCTCTTTGGTCACTCCAGCAATTTTCACATCACCTGGAAGCAATTTTAGGATCGCATCTTCTCCCACCTGTTTCATTCTTTGTACATTTGTATCATTAGGTTCCTTCGCAAGACGGTAATCTAAATAAACCATCCAGCGCTCAAACGAACTTAGCGAAGTATCTTCATTAAATTGGGTGAAAAAATTGCTAGACCGCTTTGGTTGCTCAAGACTGGGGATAATGACCTGACTTAAACGTGTAAGTCGCCGAAAAGCTCCATAACCAACCGCAAACCATCCCTGACTACCTGATGCAAATGCATTTGCTCGGAGCCAACTTAACATTTTTGTAGAATCCTCAACTAGTGAAGGTTCAGTATATGTTTGCTTCCCAATCTCGACAGCTAGAGAACCAGTAACAGAATAAGATAAGGAAAATGTTTTTTGTTGCTTACCTTCACGAAACTTCCCTATATCTCCCTCATCTGGATGGATTTTTACTTTGAGCGTACCTGAACGTTTTGGATCGCGAACCCAACCAGTTGGACGAGGCAATAATTCCCTAGCGGCTTCAGGTCCTGCAAGAAGCAATCCTAACGCCTGAAGGATTGTACTTTTGCCGACTCCATTTTCTCCAAGTAGAGTTATCCAAGAATACGACTTTGCTCTGTCACTACGGACTCTTTGATCGATTTTAAAACTTATTTCCTGCTCTTTAAAACACTTAATATTCGTAATGTTAATACTTTCAACTCTCATTAGATTTTGTCTCCAAAGTATGAAAGCAATGTAGATTGTAGTTCATATTGCTACTTTTAATTCATGTTAGCGATTATTTTATTTAAATAATTTAGAGATAGAAAAGCCGTACTTAATGTACGGCTTTTTTGTTGACTGAACTTACAATGCGGCTTCTTTTTTGAGCTTTTCGCGATCGCCTATCTTGTTAGTCGGAGTCTGAAGCGCAAAGTAGAGCTTATTCAACGCACTGAGATAGGCTCGTGCTGAGGCAACGATGACATCGGTATTTGCTGAATGACCAGAGAGCGTCCCGACATCAGGATGCTTGAGCCTGATCGTGACTTCGCCGAGGGCATCGATACCTGCGGTGACAGATTGAACTGAGTACTCGATCAATTGATTAGGTACATTCACAATGCGATTAATCGCTTTGTAAATCGCATCAACGGGGCCAGTCCCCACTGAAGCATCAGTAACTTCTGTACCATCGGGCATGACGATCGTGACGGTAGCCGTGGGGATAGCGCGATCGCCACAGCTTACTTGGACATGTTCAAGCTTGAAAGCTTCGGGGGCATGACGGATTTCGTCGTTAACGATCGCTTCCAAATCGCGATCGCTAATTT
>JAYUSC010000114.1:0-5037 GCA_043755885.1 Pseudanabaena sp.
TTTGACGATGTTGTTGGCTGAGTTGCCTGCGATCGCAAGCCAACCTGTAGACACATCAAAATGGCGCTCAAACTTTGTCGGGACTGACGGCAAGCATAAAAGGGCTTTGTTTGGTTTTTAAGAACTGCGATCGCAATAAACCTTTGTGGGGTGCGCTCAGCTAAGATAAAAGGAGTTATCTTAATGGAAATAAGCCAATATGCGCTTGAGTGAAGTTACGCATCCCAACCAATTACATGGTCTCACGATCGCCCAATTGGAGTCTATAGCTCGTGAAATTCGTCAAAAGCACCTTGAAACTATTGCCGCCACAGGTGGACATCTTGGTCCTGGGCTGGGCGTGGTTGAGCTAACCCTAGGTTTATATCAAACCCTAGATTTAGATCGCGATAAAGTTGTTTGGGATGTGGGGCATCAAGCCTATCCACACAAGCTGATCACAGGACGTTACAACCGCTTTCACACCTTGCGTCAAAAAGACGGTATTGCAGGTTATCTCAATCGTCGAGAAAGTGAATTTGACCATTTTGGCGCAGGACATGCATCGACAAGTATTTCGGCAGCTCTGGGTATGGCGCTCGCCCGTGATTTACAGGGTGACAATTTTAAGACGGTGGCGATCATCGGCGATGGCGCATTAACAGGCGGGATGGCGCTCGAAGCAATTAACCATGCGGGACATCTTCCCAAGACTAATTTATTAGTTGTCCTCAATGACAATGAAATGTCGATTTCGGCAAACGTGGGCGCAATTCCTCGTTATCTAAATAAGATGCGTCTCAGCCCACCGATGAAATTTCTCACTAATAACATCGAGGAGCAGATTCGCAATATCCCCTTTGTTGGTGAACAGATTAGTCCTGAGATCGAGCGGATCAAGGATAATGTCAAGATTTTGACGATGGTCCAAAATAAGCTGGGAGCTGTGTTTGAAGAGCTTGGCTTTACTTATATTGGTCCCGTCGATGGTCATAATATCCGCGAATTAATCGACACCTTTAAAATGGCGCATACCCTAACTGGTCCTGTGATGGTGCATGTTGCCACAACTAAGGGTAAAGGCTATAGCTATGCTGAAGCTGATCGCGTTGGCTATCATGCTCAAAGCTCATTTGATCTTGCGACAGGCAAGGCGAAGACTTCAGCTTCGAGCAAACCCAAGCCACCTAGCTACTCCAAAGTATTTACCGATACGCTGATCAAACTTGCCGAGCATGATAAGCGGATCGTGGCCATTACGGCGGCGATGTCTACGGGTACTGGCTTGGACAAGTTCCAAGCCCAACTGCCCAATCAATTTGTCGATGTCGGTATTGCTGAGCAGCACGCACTCACGGTCGCCGCAGGTTTAGCCTGTGAGGGAATGCGCCCCGTCGCCGCGATTTATTCCACCTTCTTGCAACGAGCCTTTGACCAGATCGTCCATGATGTCTGTATTCAAAACCTACCTGTATTTCTCTGTTTAGATCGCGCAGGTATTGTCGGCGCAGATGGTCCCACCCACCAAGGGATGTATGACATCGCTTACCTCCGTTGCATTCCCAACATCGTGCTGATGGCTCCTAAGGATGAAGCCGAAATGCAAAGCATGATCGTCACTGGAGTTACCCATAAAGGTCCGATCGCGATGCGCTATCCTCGCGGCAATGGCTATGGTGTGCCATTGCAAGACGAAGATATCGAACCATTACCAATCGGCAAAGCCGAAGTTTTGCGTGAAGGCAAAGATGTCTTGCTGCTTGCCTATGGCTCGATGGTCTATCCTTCGCTCCAAGTTGCGGAACTGCTAAATGAGCATGGGGTCAGCGCCACGGTGGTTAATGCTCGATTCGCTAAACCTTTGGATACAGAACTGATCGTACCGCTCGCCCAAAAAATTGGCAAAGTGGTCACGGTGGAAGAAGGCTGTCTGATGGGTGGATTTGGTAGCGCTGTTCTCGAAGCCTTGAGCGATGAAAATATCCTCGTTCCTGTCTATCGGATTGGGGTTCCTGATCTTCTGGTCGAACATGCTTCACCAGAGCAGTCATTTACTTCTCTCGGTCTATCTAGTGACCAAATCTGCGATCGCATTCTTCACCAATTTGCTTTTAATAAGCAACCCGCAATTAGCAACTGATGTTGCGTGGAAGGGATTTTTGCGATCGCGAAAGTCTGGGGCTGCGCCCTATGGCGCAGCCCCATCTTGCTAACTAGATTTGTCGCCCTGTCAGGGATATGGGAGAAATGTCATTAAATTACCTCGTTGACAGGGAAGCGATCGATCATTTGCGCAGCTTGCTTAGCTGATGAATAGATTTGTGAGGGCAAATTTGGTACATGGGGAATTTGATACAGCAAATCGATAGTGCGGCGCATCAAACGGACAATATCACCTTCATCAAGGTTCGTATTTTGGCACAGCTCAGACCATTCCATGCCCAAAGCCCATTGTTCCACTAGTCCTGTCAGCTCATAGTCTAGCCATGCAGGAATCTCGACTAAATGACGGCGCTGGACTGGCATTAATTCTCGGCGGCGATCGCGTAAACCATCGAGGGCATCTTCAACGGTCGGGGACAAACCGAACTTGATCCAGTTGTCAGGGCGACTGTTTTCGCTGACGATCGCAGCGCAGACAGTGGCGAGGTGATGGGGCGCGAGATCATCTAACTCGCCAGACATTAGGCATAGGGCTAACCATAGTTCATTTTCACCACGCAGCGCCGCCACGACTTTACCTTTGCCAGTGGGTTGGGTCTCTTCCAGACATCCGTAAAATTGCAAGATATTAACCAAGCTCATAAACTCTTGCCAATGTCTTTGGCGGCGCTCATTGACCACCTTTTGCTGAAATTCAATTTGGCGCTGCAACTGTTCGAGGCGACTAACTTTTTTGAAAACAGCACCGCGATCGGTCATTTTCGAGACAGGATGTTGATTCATTTCTGACTCGATCGCAATGACTCGCGCCTGTTGGGTGATTACCTCAGGTGATAACTCTGGATCGGGTAACGGCGTAATTTTTTGTGCGATCGCAAAACTAATAGTTTCATCACCATCGAGCGACTGCCCTGGGCGCAATGGCAACTTCGCAGGATACTCAATATCACCATCAAGCAACAAATCAGCACCAACTTGGACAATATCTTTATAGCCGACTGTGTACCAGCGATTATCGCGACCAAGACAGACAAACCAAGGGAACTGCCCAGAGCCTTGCACCTTGGCGGCAAGAACCGTATGCACGATCAAACCTCGATTGGTGCGAATCGTCAGCGGTGAGCCTGACAGCAAATAGGGCGCATAGGAAGCCAAATCATTTAAGCGCATCTCTTCCGCTTGCTGAGCGAGCATTTTTAGAAGTCGCTTTTCTTCGCGAAGGCGATCGCGTAATTTGTCATAAACTTCCAATTGCTTCAAATCGATATTGGCAAGATCATGCTCTAACTTGGCAATTTGTTCTACCACCAATTCGAGATTCTGGATTTGTGGCGCGAGATTAAGATCAGCAAGATACTGCCCAAAGCTACGCTCCACCAAATCTCTAGCTTGATCAAGGGAATGAGTTTGTAACAAGTTCATCACCATGCCGTAGCTCGGTGCAAATTGACTAACCAGAGGATCAGCGCCAGATGTCGCCAGATGAGCAGCTTCTTTTGCCCCTTCAAAGGGAGTCTGTACAGTCACAACATAGCCAACTTCATCCATGCCACGTCGTCCCGCCCTTCCTGCCATTTGCAGAAACTCTGAAGCATTGAGCAATCGATGTCCGCGATCGGTACGTTTGGAAATGCTAGAGATCACCGTAGTTCGCGCAGGCATATTAATTCCTGCGGCAAGAGTTTCGGTTGCAAATACGACTTTAATCAGCCCTTGCTGAAATAATTCTTCGACAAAGCCTTTCCATGCAGGCAAAATTCCTGCGTGGTGAGCGGCAATACCGCGATACAGAGCCTCGATATGTGTAGGTTTACCAATCTCAGGATTTGCTGCCACAAACGTATCAATTTGCGGCTTCAGTCTCAGGGCTTCTGTGGGATTTACGAGCGAGACATTACCCAAGTCAGTGACCGACTTATCGCAACCGCGCCGACTGAAGATGAAGTAAATCGCAGGAAGCATATCGCGCTGGCGCAGATGCGAGATTACAGCTCCAATCGGGGGAACAATTTTATGTCTTTCTTCTTTTGTGGGCGGCTTATTAGTGAGCGGCTTCAGTCGAGGATTCATCTTTTCATTAGCGCTATCCAGTAATGGGAAAAAGCCTTTGTTGTTACAGAAGGAATGCTCAAGCGGAACGGGGCGAAAATCAGAATAGATTAATTCGGTGTCGCCATGGACTTTGTGAATCCAATCGGTTAGCTGCTGACTATTGGCAACAGTTGCCGAGAGCGCAACTAATTGCACCCCCGCAGGACAGTACACAATCGACTCTTCCCATACAGTTCCCCGTTGGCGATCGTTCATATAGTGGCATTCATCTAGCACTACTACTTCTACGTCTGTTAATGAAGTACCGACTTCACCGATGGGCGTACCATAGAGCATATTCCGAAAAATCTCGGTAGTCATCACCAAGATCGGTGCATCGCGATTTACAGAGGTGTCACCCGTAAGTAAACCCACATTCTCATCGCCAAACTGCTGCCGAAAATCCCGCAATTTTTGATTTGATAGCGCTTTGAGGGGGGTGGTATAAAAAACGCGGCGATTGCTCGCTAAAGCCGCATGGATCGCATATTCGCCGATTAAGGTTTTGCCTGAACCTGTTGGCGCACAAACAACGACCGACTTACCAGCTTGCAATGCGGCGATCGCCTGTAATTGAAACGGGTCAAGTTCAAATGGATATAATTCTTGTGGGTCTATTGCTTGCACGCACTTCTGCCTGAGTAAATATACTTATAAGTTGATTAGCAACAATGATTAAAAGTTTGCTTAATCTCCTATATTAGCTTATTTACGAGGGTTGCAAGAATAACCGCAATCAAAAATTGACTTAGGGACTTACAAGAAATAATAAAACCCAAAAATATGGCGGCGGGCTACGCCCGC
>JAYUSC010000115.1:0-5035 GCA_043755885.1 Pseudanabaena sp.
TTTTTGGGTTTTATTATTTCTTGCAAGTCCTTATGCCGAGGTACTTATTCAATTGGTTTTAGCAAAATCTTCTTGTGCATAAACTCTGAATCTTTCTAAATCCGCCTGCAACGTGGACTCAACCAATTGACCCAAAAACAAATTATCCATAAGCTGCCCGATCGCAGGAATTGCATAGGCAATGCTTAACTTCACGATCGTTATATTATTAGGACGACCGTAAAACCTCACAGCCCCACGATTTGGGAGACCACCAATTGATTCCCACTGAATAATTTGACTGGGAATTTGTTTGAGAATTCGTGACTTCCAAGTAAAAGTTAAGCCGTTTGCTCCGAGCTTCCATGCTGATATTTCAGGATCAGCCGTGACTACTACCGAGTCAATCCATTTCATCCAACGGGGCATGGCTTGCAGGTCTGACCACAACGACCATGCATATTCGACGGGAATAGCGACTTCAGTTTGGACGGTATGTTCTAGCCAATCACTCATTAGATAATCGTTAGTTTGTTACAAATTTTTATTTGAGTACCTCAGCATCATTATCATTAAAAACCTAGATCCAAAAACTTTACCGCCCCCCGCAGCGGGCGGTAAAGTTTTTGGGGTTTTATAATTTAATTGCGCTTAGCTACTCATACCAATCATCATAACAAAGGGATCTCTCCAAACCAAAGTAAAAAGCAGTGCTTTGCGCTGCTTTTTACTTTGGTTTGGAAATACAAGACTTTCGGAATAGTTAAGAAGACTAGACTAAGTGACAACAATCGTAATAAAATGTTAAGAATATATAGCTAGTTTGACCACTGGAAGAGTTTGACTGTGGGTTTATTACGCCATTTTACGAAAGACATCGGCATTGATCTCGGTACTGCCAACACACTTATTTATGTGTCAGGTGAAGGTATCGTGCTTCAAGAGCCATCAGTTGTTGCGATCGATCAACGAGACAAGACCGCCTACGCGGTCGGAAATGAAGCCAACAAAATGATCGGGCGCACTCCTGGTGACATCATTGCAGTGCGTCCCCTAAAAGATGGTGTGATAGCTGACTTTGACTCCGCCGAGTTGATGTTGCGCTCATTCATTCAAAAAGTTAAAAAAGGTATTTTTAATCCCCGCATTGCGATCGGCATTCCCAGCGGCGTGACAGGCGTGGAATGGCGAGCCGTCATGGATGCCGCCCGTCGCGCTGGCGCAAGTGAAGTTTACCCAATTGATGAGCCGATCGCAGCTGCGATCGGGGCGGGACTACCTGTCACTGAAGCCACAGGCAACATGATCATTGACATTGGTGGTGGTACTACCGAAGTCGCGGTGATGAGTTTGCAAGGGATTGTGTTGAGCGAGTCGGTACGGGTGGCAGGTGACGAGCTTAGCGAAGCAATCATGAAATACATGAAGACCGTACATAACCTCGTTGTTGGCGAAAGGACTTCAGAAGAAATCAAAATCAAAATTGGTTCGGCTTATCCGATCAAAGAAGAGACTTCCATGGAAGTCAGAGGCTTGCACCTACTATCAGGCTTACCTCGCACCGTTACCGTGAAATCTTCAGAAATTCGCGAGAGCATGAGTGAACCACTCTCGGTGATCATCGAAGCTGTGAAGCGCACCCTAGAACGTACACCGCCTGAGTTAGCCGCCGATATTATCGATCGCGGCATCATGTTGGCTGGTGGTGGCGCAATGCTAAATGGTATTGACACCTTGATTAGTCACGAAACAGGAATTATCACGCATATCGCCCCAGCCCCCTTGGACTGCGTAGTGATCGGTGCTGGTCGCGTCCTAGAAGATTATAAGAATCTTGGTCGAGTCCTCACCAGCCGCTTGAAAAGTTTATAGGTAGAATTTTTCATGGATTCAATCCGTAGTTGGTGGGAGCGTTATCGCTTTCAGACTGTTGTTGTTACGGCTGGAATTGGTTTGGCATGGCTGATCCGCCAAACCCAAGGGGTTGCCATCATGGAAACCTATCAGTTTCTGAGCCGCCCTTTTCAAGCAAATATATCTAAGCAAGAAGTATTGCAAGATGCTCAAGTACGTGAGCTTCGCTATCGCTTGACTGAACTAGAGTCACAAAACCAGCGCATGAAAGAGCTTTTAAAAGTAAAAGCGTCTTCTAATGGTTCAGGTGTTTGGGTATCCGTAATTGGTCGCGGTGCTGACTCTTGGTGGAATCAGATTTTAATTGGTAAAGGCAGTAACGACGGTATTAAAGCTGGCTCCTTTGTGACTGCTCCAGGTGGATTAGTAGGAAGGGTGACGCATGTGTCACCAAATAGCAGTCAAATTTTGCTGATCAGCGACCCGAATAGTCAAGTTGGGGTTGTGATTAGCCGTAGCCGCATTAGTGGAATGCTCAAAGGGCAAAGTCAAAATATCGCGACCCTAGAATTTTTTGAGCGTGATCCAGATGCCAAAGTTGGAGATATTGTGAGTACTTCACAATTCAGTACGCTGTTTCCTGAAAATGTGCCTGTTGGGCGCATTAAATCGATAAATCTCGACAAGCAACCTGCGCCTGAGGCGGTTGTTGAGTTCTCAACTCCTTTGGGCTTAATCGATTATGTGGAGGTATATCCTTTTCAAGAGAGGCTATAACCCAGTCCCAAAAAATAATGCTCGATCGCAAGATTCCTTTATCAAAAAAGTTTTTAAACTGGGCGGTGACCATTGGTTCACTGCTAATCTCCATTTTAGCAATGTATACCAGATTCCCAGGAATGACTTTGATGGGAATTGCTCCTAACTGGTTGCTAATTTGGCTAGTAGCTTGGAGTGTCAATCGTCCTGTAATTTTGTCGGTGATGGTAGGTGTCGCGCTGGGATTTATACAGGACGGCATGACTTTTTCAGGACTAAGTGTTGCGCCAACTCATGCTTTGGGACTTGCGATCGCAGGTGGACTGACCTCACTTTTGCAAAAACAACGATATGTGCAAGAGGACTTTATTTCGATCGCTTTAATTGTGTTTGGCATGGCGGTAATTGTCGAGACGATGCACGCCGTACAACTGACAGCTCTGAGAATCGACATTGATAATATTTGGATTCTACAGCAACGAATTGCGCTTAGTTCGGCAATTTTGAGTAGTTTGTGGTCACCTGTAATTTACTTTCCCCTCAGTCGTTGGTGGCGATCGCTAGAAAGAAAAGAGGATTAGTTTTAAAACCTGAGCAAAGCTGAGATTTTAAAATTACAAAAAAATGGAATATCTTTTTTTGGGTTTGGCGATTTCTCTAGTAATTGGATTCGAGTTTGTCAATGGGTTTCATGACACCGCCAATGCCGTCGCAACAGTCATTTATACAAATGCGCTCAAGCCAACTTATGCCGTCATATGGTCGGGGATTTGGAATTTATTAGGTGTTTTGACATCTAGTGGTACGGTTGCCTTCTCAATTGTGGCGCTCTTGCCTGTGGAATTGATTGTGAATGCCGGTGCTGGGCAAAGTTTCGTGATGGTTGCGGCTTTGCTGATTTCGGCAATGATCTGGAATTTGGGAACTTGGTACTTAGGATTGCCTGTGTCGAGTACCCATAGTCTGATTGGATCCATCATGGGAATTGGGCTGGCAAATTCTGTATTCTCAAATGATCCCAACTGGTGGAATGGCATCAATTGGCTAAAATTGCAGGAAATATTAATTTCTCTTTTCGTTTCTCCATTGATCGGTTTTTGTGGCGTATTCCTTCTATTTCTACTCGCCAAGTCTGTGCTTAAACAACAGGAATTTTATACTGCTCCCGAAGGAAATATTCCACCTTTCAGAATTCGGGCGGTGTTGATCTTGACCTGTACAGGTGTGAGCTTTGCCCATGGCTCCAATGACGGTCAGAAAGGAATGGGATTAATGATGCTGGTTTTGGTGGGGATTTTGCCTAGCATGTTTGCTTTAAATATGGATACTAGCCCTCAAGCGATCGCGCAATTAGTTAGCACATCACAAGCGGTGATCCCAGTGTTTGCTTCCCAGTTACAGCAACCTTCGATGCATCATCTTATTTTTGAAAATGGTCAAGCAGAACTCACTAATTTCTTAAAACCGCAAGGTGAATTGGATGAAAATATTTGGCGATCGCTATTGTCTGAGAGTCAGGTGATTGCGAAGAATTTATCGATGCGTAATGATTTTGTGAATATTACAGAGCGCGATCGCAATCAAATCAGAAATGATATTTATCTTGTGGCTAGTGCAATTACGAAATTAGACAAACAACAAAAATTAGCTAATCTCGATCGCAAAGCTCTGTTACTTGACTATCGCAATCAATTGGATAAAACGATCAAATTCATTCCCTATTGGGTGAAAATTATGGTGGCGCTTGCTCTTGGCTTCGGGACAATGATCGGATGGAAGCGTGTAGTTGTGACTGTGGGTGAAAAAATTGGCAAGGAACATCTTAACTATGCTCAAGGTGCGATCGCCGAATTAGTGACGATGACCACGATCTTTACAGCCGATTATTTCGGATTGCCAGTTAGCACTACGCATATCCTTTCATCAGGTATTGCTGGCTCGATGGTCGCAAATCGATCAGGTGTCCAGATTGATACTTTAAAAAATTTGCTACTAGCTTGGTTACTAACATTACCAGTTTGCATTCTGCTTGGATTTGGGACATATACGATCGGTCTATTTGCAGTGCATCAGAAATTTCTAAGTTTGAGTTAAAAACTCAAAAACAGAAAGGGAGCGAAGCACCCTTTCTGTTTTTTGAATTTTAGTTGATCAAAACTGCTAAATTTAACTAATAATTAAGGTAGGACTGTAGTTAAAACTACCTTTATCTGCCGTTTTTTAGATCTTTGTAAAGCCAAGCCCCCCGTAAATCATATGCCTAAAAAGTCCACAGTTATTTCCCCTTCAATCTTGTCTGCTGACTTTAGCCGTTTAGGTGACGACATTCGTGCCGTTGATGCGGCGGGTGCAGATTGGATTCACGTTGATGTGATGGATGGTCACTTTGTGCCGAACATCACGATTGGACCATTGATCGTTTCTGCGATCCGTCCTGTCACCA
>JAYUSC010000116.1:0-5034 GCA_043755885.1 Pseudanabaena sp.
GCCTAGATCACACGGGGCAAGCACTGCCAAGCAATGCAAGGAGAATTTGAGTAGCCGTATGACTGATATCTTAGAAGATCGGATTATTCCAACAGACCTGCGCGGCGAAATGTCGCGATCGTATCTGGAATATGCCATGAGCGTGATCGTCGGTCGCGCCTTGCCCAATGCCCGTGATGGACTCAAACCTGTACATCGTCGCATTCTCTACGCTATGCACGAGTTGGGCATGACCGCCGATCGCCCATTTCGGAAATGCGCCCGTGTGGTCGGTGACGTAATTGGTAAATATCACCCGCATGGTGACACCGCAGTCTATGAAGCATTGGTGCGGATGGCTCAGGACTTTTCGATGCGCGATCAACGTAATGATTTCTTGTACAATATGCTAAATAAATATACAGAAACAAGCAAAAGCTATGTCTTACACGGCTGAAATAAGCAGAACTAACCCATCTTGCTTTTTATTTTTAATCGATCAGTCAGGATCAATGGCTGACACATTTGGGGCGGGAGAATCCAGCAAATCAAAAGCTGATGCAGTTGCTGACGCTATTAACAACCTTTTGCGTAATCTAACAATCAAGTGTGCCAAGGGGGAAGGCATTCGTGATTACTATGAAGTAGGAGTCATTGGTTATGGTAGCTCGGTTGGTAGTGCCTTCAAAGGTGAACTCGCAGGTCAAGGCTTTGTCCCAATTAGCCAAGTTGCAAACAACCCGTTCCGTGTGGAAGAGCGTATTAAGAAGATTGACGATGGTGCGGGTGGTCTTGTTGATCAAAAAGTGCGATTTCCTGTGTGGTTTGAGTCTTCGTCAGGTGGTGGTACACCAATGTGTCAGGCTTTAAACTTGGCAAGAGGATCGTTAACTGATTGGCTCAATCAGCACCCAAGTAGTTTTCCGCCAATCGTGATAAACATTACTGATGGTGAATCGAATGATGGCGATCCTACGAGTGAAGCAGAAGCAATTAGAGATCTTTCGAGTGATGATGGTAACGTCTTACTTTTCAATCTGCATCTTTCTAGCCAGCGCACTAAGCCAGTGGAATTTCCAGACAGTGTAGAAACATTGCCTGATGAATACGCAAAGCTTCTTTTTAGTTTGTCTAGTCTTCTTCCTGCGTATATGCAAGACTTTGCCAGACAAGAGAACTATTCAGTTTCAGAGAGAACACGCGGCTTTGTTTTCAATGCTGATATCGTTTCAGTAATTCGATTCTTAGACATTGGAACTCGCCCTAGTAATCTTCGTTAAATTGATATGAAACCTGTAACATCTAAATTTACAGCGCCTAAAGATGGCAACTCTAAAACAGAAAATGAAGACTCGTACACTATCTCACCTGAACCGTCAAGGACAGATGGGGCATACTGCTATGCAGTTACAGACGGTGCTACGGAGTCTTCTTTTGCAAGAGAATGGGCTAGAGAACTGGCAAAAGCTTACTGTAAAGGAAAGTTATGCAATAAAGATATATTTACAGATTACCTTCAAATAATACAGAAAAATTGGCAACGAAACATTGACATTAAAGAAAGTTCTCTTCCTTGGTACGCCCTAGAGAAAGCCCAAAGTGGAGCGTTCTCGTCTTTGGTAGGGTTCAAAATATATAATCAAGGGAATTGGGAAGCTATTGCAATAGGGGATAGTTGTCTATTCCAAATTAGACGAGATCAACTAATAACAAAGTTTCCAATAGAACATTCCACAGAATTTAATAATCGCCCCTTTTTAATTTCAAGTCTTGATTCTAAGAATTCTCAACTTGCTCAAAATACCAAATTTTTGGAGAATAGATGGGAAGTTGGCGACTCCTTTTATCTAATGTCCGATGCTATTGCTTGTTGGTTCTTGCAACAAGACGAACTTGGTAAAAAGCCTTGGGAAAGAATTGGAATTGCTGGAGAAGACAGACGACAAGAACGAAAAATGAAAGAACTTTTTCTGCAAAATATAATTGATGAACTTAGAGCAAACAAACAAATTCGTAATGATGACGTTACTTTAATTATTATTACCTTGGAGAGTTAAGAAGGTATATGTCCATACCAACTCTAGCCGAATATCAGGATGCAATCCAAAATCCATCTTTTTGCTTTACTGATTCGGAGCTAAAAAATGGACAGCCACAGCTTAATAATTTAGGATTACCCCTTCCTATTACTGGCGGGTTTGCAAGCGTCTATCAAATTACTAATGGATCTAACAAGTGGGCTATTCGTTGTTTTTTACGCGAGTATCCTGACCAACAAAGTCGATATGAGAAAATCCATAGATTTTTAAGATCGATTTCCTCATCATACTTAATCGATTTTGACTATCAGCCAAAAGGAATTCGAGTACAAGGAAATGAACTCCCAATCCTAAAAATGCAATGGCTTGAAGGTCAGGCATTAAATACCTACATTAAATCAATACTGAATAACCAAGCAGCTTTACAAAGACTTGCAGACGACTGGACTACGTTAGTTAAAAGCTTAAAATCTATTGGCATAGCTCATGGAGACTTACAGCACGGTAACATTTTAGTCTCCAATGGGAAACTCAAATTAATTGATTATGATGGAATGTATGTGCCTACATTAGCTGGTCAAGGCAGTCATGAAACAGGACATCCTTCTTATCAACATCCGCAAAGAAGTGGGAAAGATTTTAATGCAGAAATTGATAACTTTGCCGCACTTGCAATCCATACGGCTATTCTGGCGGTGAAGTGTGAATCAAATCTCTGGTGGCAATTTAATAATGATGACAATATCCTCTTCAGTCGAGCAGATTTTGCCGATCCTTCTCAGTCACAAGTTTTTGCTATGCTTTGCCGACTACCTGACAGGGAAATAATCAGACGAGCAAGGGCGCTTCTACAAGCCTGTACTAATCCAGTCAGTGAAGTCCCAGATATTGATATTACAAAATTCAAATCAAATACTCCTGATTGGTTATTTGATCAGATGCTAATCTCTATCCAAGAAGATAAAAAAAGTAGGGCAAACAGATTTGCATTTTCATTTAACCTACTCTGGAAACGCCCTGGCATGGGCTATGTAAAGAGACTAAGACAAGAACCAGTCTATGAAATTAAAACACGAACTGTAACTAAAACTAGAATAGTGACAAGACCTAGAATGGTTACAAAAACACGAACTGTAACCAAAACTAGAATGGTTACGAAAACTAGAAAAGTGATGAAAACTAGAACAGTAAGAAAGAGAAAAGCTCATATTCCATTTTTCCTGCTTGATGATTTATTTGGTCACTACTATGCTGACGAGATAGAAACATACTACGATTCAGAAGAGTATAAAGCGCCAGAACAGTATCAGGTACAAGAAGAATATAAAGAGCCAGAACTATGTCAAGAGACAGAACAATATCAAGCAACAGAAACTTATAATGCAAAGGTCGGCACTCGAAATGTTGAAGATCGAGTAAGCCAACATATGCCTGGTCATGACAAAAGTGTTGTCTCTGTGGCTTTCTCACATGATGGCAATTCACTACTGTCTGGAAGTCATGATAATACGGGCTTAATTTGGGAATGTGAAACTGGCAAAAGAAAATCAAATTTACAGTTCCATACTCAAAAAATATCTGTAGTAGCGACTGTGGGTAAGTATTCCTTTGCCACTGCATCATGGGATAAAACTATTCAGATTTGGAGTAATTCTGGGCAGAAAATAAAGACTTTAAAAATAGATATTAAATCTCGATTCTATGCAATTGCTTCAAATGTTGATGGTACTCAAATCGCTGGTGGACTAGGACAAAGACAAATTCGACTATGGGATGTTAGTTCAGGTAATGAAATCCACTGTTTTAAGGGACACACGCGAAAAGTTCTCTCTGTAGCATTTTCACCTGCTGATGCTAATTTGATTGTGTCTGGTTCATCAGATTGTAGTATTAGAGTCTGGAATATCAGACAAAGAGAGTGTAGATCTGTTCTCTATGGTCATACTGCTGATGTAAATGTTGTCGCAGTATCACCTGATGGAAAATTAATTGCTTCTGGTGGGAACGATGGCATAGTTTTCATATGGAATACGAGAACAGGTAATCAGCTAATGAAAATCAATGCCAAAGCTTCAGAAGTTTATGCCTTAGTTTTTTCTCCTGATAGCCAGTATGTAATTTCTGGTGGTTCTGATCACATAATTCGATGCTGGGATGTTAACTCTGGAAGAGAAATTGGTCATTTAGATGGTCATTCAGATTCAATCAGAGGATTAGCAATTTCCACAGATGGCACAAAACTTGCATCTTGTGGAGATGATCAATTGGTTATGTTATGGATAATAAAATAATTGATACAAAAAAAATCTAGTATTTCAATTGCTTTGAGTACCCTTAAGAAGTGATAGAATAAGAAATGATATATGAATTTTAAGTTGTTTCAAAAAGAGAAATATAGTTAGCGATTTTAAAATAGAAAAAGGTCAAGAAATGAAAGGCAAAGAATTTTATGTAGTCATCGAAAGAGATGAAGATGGCATATACATTGGTGAAGTTCCCCAACTTCGCGCTTGTTATAGCCAAGGGGACACCATTGATGAGCTAATGCTAAATATGCGAGAAGTCATTGAAATGTGTCGTGAAGAACTTACAGAAGAAACATTTACTGAATTTATTGGAGTTCAGAGGCTGGTGGTTTAAATGGCAAAATTACCAGATCTCACAAGCAAAGAACTGATTGCGGCTTTGACAAAAATAGACTTCCAAAGCGTGAGGCAAAAAGGTAGTCATGTTCGCATGAAACATAACGATGGCAGAGTTGTTACAATTCCCGTCCATTCAGGTAAAACTCTTGGTAAAGGCTTACTTCTCAAAATCTTGCGCGATGCCGATCTGACAAAGGAGCAATTAATCGATTTATTGGCATAGTACTGCTTGCTAAATCGCTTCACAAACCCCGCAAAGCCTTATAATAGTAGAGACACTTAGTAAGAATTGCCTAGATCACACGGGGCAAGCACTGCCAAGCAATGCAAGGAGAATTTGAGTAGCCGTATGACTGATATCTTAGAAGATC
>JAYUSC010000117.1:0-2182 GCA_043755885.1 Pseudanabaena sp.
GCGATCGCAAATATTTACGACAAAGTATGGTTTTGTTGCTGAAATCGATAACCAGCTAATCAGTGAATGCGTGAGTGATGCTTCGGGAGACACGATTGATGCTGTACTTGCCACAATCCAAGCAGCATCAGCTTCTCGACAACCTAATTTTGGAATTCCTCAAAATTGCGATCGCCTTGAAGGATGGATTTGCTCATAAAAAAGAGCAAACTCAAGTTTGCTCTTTTTTGATTTAAAATTTTTATAGGAGAAACTCCAAAATGCGATCGCTTAAGCATGCACAACTTCGTTACTAGTTGTTTTCTTCCAACCTCTGGGCAGCTTTAGATCATCAGGATCGACATAATGACAAGCATAATCATCTAAACAGATTAAAGCCCAACCATTGCCATCGATATTAACCAGTTTGTAGGAAGCCTCCAGCACAAAGAAACCTTTGTGGTTGCGGGTATCGGACTTTACTCTGACATTTTCTAAGATCATTTTATTAACTTCCTTTTCTTAAAAATCGACGCTTTAGCCGTAATTAAAAAACTATCAGCTTCAGTTATTTATATTTAAGTAGCCTAGCACCCTTGACAAAAATCCCATGTTAAGTTTTTCTGACAAAAGAACAGTGGGTATGAAGTTATGTGATGTTAGATAAAGTTATTTATTAAGTCCCCAAAATTCCGATTTACAAATGTTGACAGTAGCCCGAAGTTACCAAGCATAAACAGGCTGAACTTTAGCTTAGTACCCAGTCTCTAACCTTTTCAAGAGCTTTCCAGTCTGGACGACGACGCAGCCCCTCTTCAAAATTCTCAACAATTTCTGGTCTAATATCTTTCAAGATCATGAGCCAATTTTGAGCCGCTTCAACTTGCTCGCGCACTCCTTTCTGAGATAGCTCTAACATTGCGATCGCAAGATTGATATGTCCTTGAGGATCTTCAGGCGCAATTTTGACTGCTTTCTGCCCAGCCTTAACCGCCAGCTTGGCGTTGTTGTCTAGCAAATACAACCAAGATAGACAAATCCAAACGCTAGCAACTTTAGGCTGGCGCTCACTTACCTTTTCAAACACAGGAATTAATTCCGCCGCAGATTCACCTTGTTTGTAGCGTTCTAAACCTTGAGTGAATAAATCTTCTGCAATTTCTGTATTCATCGAGCGAATCAAAACTCCAAAGCCGTGTTTTTTGCCTTAATGATATTAGCATCAATTGAGATCACAACTCACTAATTTTAGGTGGCGCGGCTTCTCCGCGCCACCTAAAATTCACATCTACAACCTTATGAGTCAGCGTATACCCATTATTAATGTTGGAATTGACACAACTAGCTATGCGGATACTTGCGATCGCATTACACTTCTTGCCCAGCAAAATAAATCTTGCTACATCGTGGCGGCGAACGTGCATGTAGTAATGACAGCTCATTGGAATCATGACTATCGCCAAGTCTTAGACAAGGCAGAGATCGTCACCCCAGATGGGATGCCGCTTGTATGGGGGCTGCGATCGCTAGGTGCAAAAAATCAGCAGCGAGTTTATGGACCAGATCTCATGCTGGCTTATTGCGATCGCGCAGCGCAAGAAAATCTACCTATTTATCTGTTTGGCGCAACGGTGGAAACGCTGAATAAATTAGAGCAGAAATTAAAATTACGCTTTCGGGATTTAGCGATCGCAGGTAAACATGCCCCACCTTATTTTGAGCTTGACGCTCCTAACTTTGAATCACAATTAGCCGAAGATATTGAACTTATTGCTAAATCAGGTGCAAAAGTTGTATTTGTCGCCCTTGGTTGCCCTAAGCAAGAATTTTGGATGAGCCACGCCCACAATCGACTCGCCGCAGTAATGATTGGTGTCGGTGCAGCTTTTGATTTTCATAGTGGACAGGTTTCACAGGCTCCACGATGGATGATGGCGATCGGGCTGGAGTGGTTATATCGTTTTAGTCAAGAGCCAATGCGTTTGTTGCCCCGCTATTTGATTAATAATCCCTGCTTTGTGATTTTATTTGGAATCCAACATTTGCAGCGAATTTTTCAAAGCCCAAAAGCTAGAGGCGACGCGAAGCGTCACCTCTAGCTTTTGGAGTTGCGTCGCTTTGCGTCGCCTATAGCTTTAATAGTTGCGGCGCTTCGCGTCGCTTATACCTCAAACCCCAAATGAGAGTTGCGGCGCTTCGCGCC
>JAYUSC010000118.1:0-2178 GCA_043755885.1 Pseudanabaena sp.
ATGCGATCTATGGTGGTAGATAGTTTTTGTTCTAAGCGATTTGCGATCGCAGTTTCTATGTTTGCTAAATCTGGTTGAGCTTGCGGCGCTGATGTAGAACGCGATCGCAAAAAATTGTACTGTTCTAAAATAGTTGACTCAAGCTCAGGTGAAACAACATGAGCTTGAATAGCCGTAAATTGATCATCTATCTCCTGCGCTTTCATTGCAGCATAATATTCAAAATATCCTTCCAAAATCTCAAATTTCACTGGTGAAATTTTGCGTAATATAATTGGTCTAACTGTATCCCCAGCGCGTAAAAATAGGTGAGCAAGATTATCAACTTGATTTGAATCAAAGTGACATATCTTGTCCAATGTTGGTGAAGCGATTGTGTCAAGATTTATCGAAAAAGTCAGTAAACTCATGAGCGCAATCCTATTTTATCGAGAACTTCATTGGCTAACTCTTCAAACTCCGCAGATGACATCGAGTCTGGCTTAAAGTCAAAGATAGACTTAGGATCGGGAATTTGGCGATCGCCTTCCATCACAAAATTATCAATTGCCCGTGACAAATCTTCGCGTTGGAAAATTCGAGTTTCAAATACGGGAAAGCCGTAACGCTCTTCGACAACTTTCTCCTGTTTGGGTAAAGTTGCTTTAATGTAACTCGCAGTGGTCAAGATTTTAGAAGGCAATACTCCGAGAATTTCTATTGGAAGTCGATTAATGAAAACGCGAAATTCATCAATTTCTTCCACAAAGTTTTTGACATTGCGTAAACCTTCATTGGCAAAAGGCTTGAGGTCAGAGGGAATAATTAAATAATCACAGGCGATTAAGGCGATTTTGGCATACAAATTGAGAGACGGTGGGGTATCAATTAAAACCACATCATAGACATCCTGCACAAGTTCTAACTTCTTGACTAGATGTGTTTTAGAACTATCTTTATTAGTCAATTGTGCTTCTTGACCGATCAAATTAATATGTGCGGGAATAACATCTACTTCAGGATAAGTAAAACTCCCCTTTAACGCAACTTCGGGAATGTAATTGGATTTAGGATAGAAAACGACATTATAAATATTGCTATCTTTGAGCGTGTCTTCTTCTTCGGTGTCAAATTTCATTAATCCTGCGGCATAGGTTGTATTTGCCTGACTATCAAGATCAATAATTAATACCCTCAAACCCTTGCGACTCATCGCCGCCGCCAGATTGATTGTGGTGGTGGTTTTCCCCACACCGCCTTTGTTGTGATAGATTGCGATCGTTTTCATAGTTCTTGCTGGTATAGATTCTGGAAATGGGAGCGATGCATTCTCAAAAGATGAAGGTTTAACATCAATTGGAACATTGAGATCGAACGCAGAAATTGGTTTATTAGTGGCAAGCTTGGCTAATTTATCTCTGCCAATAATATCGCTAATTTTCTCGATTTTGTCAGCAATTTCTGAGCCTTCACATTGAAAAGTTAGATCGATCTGATCGCCAATCAGTTTATAGATCCGAAAATCTTTGCCATTAGTCAAAACACCATAGATTACTTGCAATTTAGTCAGATATCGTCGTAATCGCCGCACATGCAGATTAAGATTTTGGTTAGGATGTTTTGCCTCGATCACTACGCAGATCTTTGGGGAAGCATCACTAATATTCGGGAAAATCTGGGAAGTAAGTGCTAAAAAATCTAAGCGAATACTACCTAATGCAACTTCTTGATGCCATTTGCTAGCGTCGTAACCGAGAGCAGGTAAAAGATACTGCACGATTAATTTACTTTCGACTTCGCTTTCATTTCGACAAAGTTTTGGATTAAAACTCATGGCAACGCCATAACCCCCAGAAAAATTAGATGCTTGTCAATTATATCTACTTTTAGCCCCCATTTCGCTAAACAATCGCCATCGCCTCCAGTAATAATCACTTGGCTATGAGGAAACTGCGATCGCAAATCATCTATGTAAGCTTGCAAACCCGCAATCAATATATGCACGATTCCTGCTTGGATCGCGCTATTGGTATCAGTCGCCCAGCGCTCTGGCAAAGTCTCAGGAATTGGGAGATCGGGTAAAGCCGCTATATTTTGATGTAAACAAGCAAACTGCGATCGCAGCCCCGCGATGATCGCCCCACCAACCAAATTCCGATTCGCATCAATTCCTGTCAAAGTAATCGCCGTTCCCGCATC
>JAYUSC010000119.1:0-2171 GCA_043755885.1 Pseudanabaena sp.
TTCAGCATCCCACCAGCGCATCCAAGGCAAATCCAAATTTTGATAAACGCCCTGCCAAATGCCAATCTCGACACCTAACTCTGCGATCGGATAATGCCCGCGCTCATTTGCCTCAACTAGTTCAAACCGATTTGTGACATGGCGATATAACTCGATACTCGCTTTCTGTACCTCATAAATGCCATAAAAAGCAGGACGAATCACCTGTTCATAGACAAAAAATTTGCCCGTCCAAGGAGTGCGATCGCGCTCTTCTTTACCATTACCAGATACAAATTCCAAAATGATCAGAGGTGCAATAAATTCTTGCCAAAGCACATAGGAACGGCGAGTCTGACCATCTAATGTCGGCGGCACATTCGGCACATAAAACCAATCAGGAGACACCGCACCTTTCTCAGGCGGTTCAGTCATCCGCCAATAGATGCCTGAGTCCTGCCCGATCGCATATTGTCCATCGGGATGATATTTTTGCAAAATCGGCTCAATCGAGTCAGTGAGCATGATACTTTGCGGATGCTCTTGAAAATTTTTCACAAATATACCGTCAGATTCGGGTAGTTGCGTATGATCGGGCAGTATGACAGGATCGGTTGAGGGATCTAATGTGAAAGTCATGTTTGTCCCTTTCAGTTTTGGGTGATAATTATCGTAGAAGTGCATCAGGAGAATAGACCCATGGCAGCAATTACCGCCCGTGAACTAGAGATGCAAATGCCCGATGCTAGTCAACTCTTAAGTGATGAACCTGAGATGGAAAGTTCTTTGCATTATATGCAGCTATTATTACTTGTAACCTGTCTCGAATGGGCTTGGCAAGAGCGCAATGACTTTTTTATTGGCGCGAATCTCACAATTTATTTTAGCCGCCAACAACTAAAAAATCATGACTTTCGGGGACCCGACTTTTTCCTCGTCAAAAACACCACCAGAGAACCTCGTAATTCATGGGTAGTATGGGAAGAAGATGGGCGATATCCCGATCTAATTATTGAGCTTCTATCTGACTCTACGGCAAATGTCGATCGCACAATAAAGCGCAATCTGTATGCCGAGAGATTTCACACACCTGAATATTTTTATTTTTCCCCTGACACCCTAGAATTTGCAGGATTTAGGTTAGATATAAACCAATATCAACCGATTACTCCTAATGCTCAAGGCTGGTTGTGGAGTGAGGTAATCGGCGCATTTTTAGGTATTCATGGGCGGCAGTTGCGCTATTTTTCGCTAGAGGGAGCCTTATTACCCACACCTCAAGAAACGGCTCAAAGGGAGATCCAAAAAGCTAAGCAGCAACTAAATCGGGCTGATTTGGCTGAGGCTAAGTTGCTGGAGTTGCAAGCAAGAATGCGATCGCTAGGTATTGCTGACGAGTAAATTGGGTAGTGCTAAGTAAGTATAGGCGGCGTTTCGCGCCGCCTATACTTACCATAAATTGTTTAGCGTCTGTGGCTCAATCGCTTAGATAAAGATTGCAGCACAACTGTCGGAATTCCTAAGGCTATAAATGTGGAAAATTGAAATTCTCCCTGACAGATACAACGCTTAATTTCTTGCGAATAATGTTGTATTTCTTTGCGATCGTTTAGCCATTTACTGCCTAAAAGTAATATTTCATAAGCGCGGTATGTTAATCCTACATCCTCATAAATCGAAAAATACTTTTGGGCGATGCGATACCAAGACATTGGTGTAACTTGCCGACTATTGCTGCCTAAATACTTGCGCCAAATATAAATAACTTCTGGAATATATTGATAACTACAACCCGATGCGATCGCGCGTATCCAAAACTCGACATCATGTAAATCATCTACACCAAAATTTGGATCGTAACCGCCTATAGCTTGCCATAGCGATCGCCTGATTGGTGTTGTCCCAATTAAGCGCCAGTTTGAGCTTAGTGAAAAATTCTTAGCTCTGAGCATAGACTGAAGTGAAATATCTTGTGGGTTTACAATTTCACCAATGGAAGTAGCTTGATTTTGTCTCAAGTAATTGCCATAGACAAAACCAGCATCAGGATATTTTTGAAAAGTTTCCCAAATTAGAAATAGAGCATTAGTCGGCAATATGTCATCAGCATCTAATGGTACTAATATCTCGCCCTGAGCTAAGCTAAATCCATTCTCTCTAGCAACTGAAGGTCCTCCATTAATATCACGCCA
>JAYUSC010000120.1:0-4998 GCA_043755885.1 Pseudanabaena sp.
CCCGCGCAGCGGGCGAACCAGCTTCTTTGGGTTTTATATTTAATTGCACCTAGCTACTTATCTAGCGGTACAAAAAGCTGAACCTTCGCTAGTAAATCCTTTTACAATCCGTTCCCGATCGCAAAAAATGCTGACCAGAAGTAGGGATGGTTGTAGTCTTTGGATTTGATTAAGGCGATTTGCGATCGCCTTAATGACTCAGCGATGGCGACATTCTCTTTTTGTAGTTCACCATAAAAAGCCGTCATCAATAAACCTGTACCTGCATCATTAACTGACCAGAGTGATGCGATCGCATTTTTGGCTCCTGCTTTCTGAACTTGATAACCAAATCCTAAGATTTCGACACCGCTGCCAAGGGAACCTAATCCTGTCTGACAGGCGCTCAAGATAATCAAATCTAGATTTGGGATTTGCCAATCGGTGATTTCATGGAGACGGATTTTGTCGCCATTGCCAAAAATAATAAAGGAGTTGTCTGGTACACCAGTGTTGAATTCGGCATGGGTGGCAAGGTGCAGAATATTATGGTTTTTGAATTGCGATTCGATCGCTCGGCGGCTGAATTTGGCTTCAGTCAAGGTGACTGAGTTTTGGAATGTATTTGCGATCGCATTGACTTCTTTAATCGTGGCAGGTAGAGCAATTTGTCCAAACTTTTTCTCTCCGTCTTTACCTCCAAATGCTCCTGCGAGGATATTAGGTGAAGTCTTTTGTTTCGGCGAAAAGTCGGAGAGACTATAGGCAATGAGGTTACTAATGCGATATTTCTCAACTAGCCATTTTTTGCCATCATAGATGGCGGCGATGGGGACATAGCGGAGTTGTCCATCTGGTGCATAGAGAATGGTTTTGGCTTGAGCTTGGGCGAGTTCAGTTTCGATGGGTTTAATCAGCAAATTATAGAGTTCAGTAGCAGGTTCTTTGACATCTTCAGAACTGAAATCGCGAAGCCCAGCCCTAAATTCAGAAATTAATTTTTCTAGTTTTCCCTTAGAGATTTTGACAGTGCGGCTGATGGGAAGCGTGTTGGGTGAGAAGAGGATAATTTCTAAGCGATCGCCTAAAATCAAGGGATAAAGCAGCACATTTCCCTGTGGGATTTTTTGAAGATATTCGGGGACTTTGTTGATTTCGGATTTGGGAAGTTGTTGGATCTGTTGCGAAAGTTGGCGATTGATTTCAGGACTATTCTCAAGGCTAATTGTTAATAACCGATCGCTAATTGCGCTCTCTGGCTCTAAAACCCTTACTCCCTGAGCAGTGCGATCGCTACCCTTGATATTTTTGAGATATTCTTCGAGTTCTTGGACTTTAAGCAGATCGAGGATTTGCAACGCCTCCATCACTCGACCTTGTTTGATCAGCAGATCAGCGAGGCGGCGATAGGAACCTTCAACCGTACCCACATAGGGCTTTTGGATATCTTGATCGAGGCTACGAATATCTTTGCGAATGGACTCGCTGACATTGACAGATTGCTTATAGAAAACGATGGACAAATCCGTTTGATTTTGGGTTTGAAGAGTCAGACCAATATTGCTCAGAGCAATTCTCTCTCCATCGCGGTTCTTGATTATACGAGCGATTTCTAACCCAGACTTATGATAGTCAATCGCTTTAGCATAGTCACCCAGCGCATAATAAGTACTTCCCAAAGAACCTAGAGTTTTTCCTTCGCCACGGCGATCATTGACTTCTTGAGCAATTTTTAAACTGGATTCGTAATAGTCGATCGCTTTGTCATAATTACCCTGAGCTTCGTAGGCATTGCCCAGATATGCCATTGACTTCCCTTCGCCACGGCGATCGCTAATTTCCTGAGCCGCCTCTAAACTTGACTGGTGATACTTAATTGCCTCGCTATAGTTACCCTGATCGTAATAGGCATTACCTAGGTAGCCGAGTGACTTGGCTTTGCTCAACCGATCATTGATTTTGATGGCGATCGCTAAACTCTGTTTGTAATAATTGATCGATTTGGGATAGTCGCCAAGCGCACGATAAACGAGCCCTAAAAAACCAAGAGCCTGTCCTTCTCCACGAATTTCTTTGATCTCACGGGTGATCGCTAAACGCTTCTCCTGAAATTCGATCGCTTTGGCATAGTTACCCTGAGAGCGATAGGCATTGCCGAGATTGCCCATCGCGTTCCCTTCGCCTTGGCGGTCTTTGATGGCGCGAGCAATGACTAAACGTTGTTGGTGATAGTCGATCGCTTTTGCATAGTCGCCCTGAGCATAATAATTCATTCCCAAATTACCAAGCGAAGAGCCTTCACCACGCCGATCGCCAATCTCACGGGTAATCACTAAACTCTGTTCATGGTATGCGATCGCTTTAGCATAGTTTCCCCGCGCACGGTAGACAACACCCAGATTGATCTGAGATTCTGCTTCACCACGGCGATCACCAATTTCTTTTGCGATCGCAAAACTCTGACTATGAGATGCGATCGCATCATCGTATTTCCCTAGTGATTCGTATGTTTTCCCCAGATTGCCAAGCGTATTCCCTTCACTGAGACGATCTTTGATTTCTCGATAAATATTTAGGGCTTGTTGATATGACTGGATTGCCGCTTCACATTGACCAGCTTGGCATTGTTGCAGCCCTTGTTTATTTAAGCGATCGGCTTCTGTTTTACGGTCTGTTTGCACTTGAGCAGTCACAAAAGGTAGCTCAGGAGATATCGCCATCCCGAAAAGCCCAGTTGTAAACACAAACATTAACGAATAGAACCGAGAAGACATGACATCACCATCAAGTTTGCATCACAATTGTATAGCAACTGCCTACTGTGTAGTACTAATCTCAATTAATGGAATTAATACGCCATTTTGGAGTTGTCCATTAGTGCTGAGTTCACTATGACAGAGATATAAACGCTCGCCTGTGCGATCGAGCAAATCTCTAAGCAACTTCTGTAAACGTTGCATATCCGCATCACGCTGATTTTCAATTGTCCATCGTTCGCCGTTCCAACTTTTGAGGAATAGCGGCGCACCGAATAGAGCGGCGGCTCCACCCTGCAACCATAGCTCAGAACTAGCATCCAGCCAAAATTGCCAACGATGCGATCGCCTTGCCATCCGATATTGGATAATTGTCGCAAGGACAACGCTATCTTCAGGCAGATTAGGGGCATAGGGATTGGCGGTGATCGTGCCTTGGCGAATCAGTTGAATGAAGTTTTCGAGAATGACTGCGTCTTCGAGATCGAGGCGATATCCTAATTGCCAATAATATTGAGCAGTCTCAATTAATGATTGCAAAGTAGAGGTATGTTCGTAACTGAGTTTGCGTGGTTTAAAGAAAGTCTGAATAGCGCGATCGATAAATAGCAATGGTGCATCCTTGGACGATTGCTGTTCAATCCATTGGCGCAACTTTTCGTAAGCTTGAGTCGCTTCATAACCGAGGCGATTCCATTGATTATAGGTTTCTGCTTCTAGTAATTGCGGATTCTCTGGATGCCTCGCAAAGCAATAGTCCGCAAGCATTCCCGCTCGAACGGGATCGATTGCTTCGGTAAGCACTACTAACATTTCGGCAATATGATCGCGGTGCGCATGCTGTCCAAGGTTCGGATAGACTAGTGTGATTAGGGTCAGTAGCGATCGCACTTGAGCAGAATAAGATAATGGACGTTGATCGTTGAGGGGCGTAACATGAATATTCTTTTTGCGAAGAATTTCGGCGATCGCATAGTTGGCAATATTGTCTAACCCTGGGGCAATAATCGCGACCTCGTTGGCTTGAACCTCACCCGTTGCGATCGCATCGGCAATCGTTTCGGCAACATTCCGAAATAATTTGGAGCGCGAAACCGATTCAATGGAATGAATGGTGGCGTAGGGTTCGATAAATTGTAAAATTGGTTCGCTGACGACTTGCAGAACTGATTCAGCAATTTCTGCACCCAAAGTATTTGTCGCATGGGGCAAGTTTATAATTTCACATTCAGATTTAAGTGTTCGCCAATATTCAGGATCACCGCCCAATCCTAATCTCGCTGATCCGTCGGGATTAAATGTAAACATGGCGATCGCATTATTTTTCAGCAAAAACTTGCATAGGTCACAGGCGATCGCAGGCATCTCATCAGCGCGATCAACAATAATATATTGAAATCTTTCTTTAAGTTTACGCTGGTATTGAGGATTGGGAAGCAGATAATGAGCAAACAAATCCGTAATAATGCCATAGGTGAGCAAGCCCCGCTCCCAACAATATTTGCGCCATTCTTGCAAAGCTTCACCAATTTCTTGCCATTGCTCTAATATATTATTCTCAGCACCTTCTACAACATTAGTCTCGATACCAGCATTTAAAATCGCGGGAATTGCCGCCATATCTCGCCCACTATAAGCCGCTAATAGCAGCAAATCCAGCAATCTTCGCACAAGGCGCTCTCGCCCAATTCCTTCCATCTGCAAAGTCCCAGACTCGATGCGATCCTTCCAGATCTTATTAGCAAGTTCCTGTTCATTCTCAACTCTTAGCAGCAAAGGGAATTGGGCTTTGAGATCAAGTTGTTTGACTATTAACGTCCAAAATAAACGCACTTCATCACGAAAAAAGCTGATTGGGGTGACAGCAGTAACGGGATAGCTACCATGAGTGGCGATCATCATGCGATCGCTAAGCTCACGCCGTTGTTGCGAATCGACAGTCAGCAGCAAAACTTTTTGCGAAGCGGCTTGAGGATTAGACTGGTAAGCAAAATCTGTTTCTGTCCAATCACAAAACCGCTGAACTATTCGCTCAGTCTTACCACTCTTACTACCGCCTTCAATCCACAAATTTGTCATATCAAACTTTCAGTTCCATTATCTTTACGGTAGCTTTGAGCCTTGCACTCAAGTGCAAGGCTCAAAGCTCAATTCCAAAGTCCAATAAGAAGCGATCGCAAATTAATTAAGACTTAATCAAAATCAATATGCGATCGCAAAATATTATTTAAACTAAGCAACCCATAAAACCTGCTCGAAGCTT
>JAYUSC010000121.1:0-4992 GCA_043755885.1 Pseudanabaena sp.
TTTTATTATTTCTTGCAAGTCCCTAAGTACTAAAAATCATCAGATTGGTTAGGATAGAGAGAATATTTTTATATACAAAATTTTTTATAGACAGCATGATAAAGCAGCGTCGTATTTGGTCTTGGCTTGTAATTAGTTTAGTAGCGATCGCAGTCCAGTTTTTCTGGATGGGTGGCGCAAATGCTGCGGTGACGGACTATTTACAAGAACAAAAATTTCTGACTAATGTATGGCAAATCGTCAATCGTTCTTATGTGGACGCTGGTTTTAACCACCAAAACTGGTACAAAGTGCGCCGCCAGTTTATTAACCGTAAATTTAATAGCCGCGAAGATACTTATACGGCCATTAGGGAAATGCTTGCCACCTTGGATGATCCTTTCACAAGATTTCTAGAGCCTGACAAGTTTAAAAGTATGCAAACCAGCACATCGGGCGAATTAACAGGCGTGGGACTGCAAATCGCTGTGGATGAACCTGAAAATAATGTGACTGTGATTTCGCCGATCGAGGGTTCGCCTGCGGACGCTGCGGGTGTGCGATCGCGCGATCGCATTGTTGCGATCGACAACATTCCGACTAAGGGCTTGAGCCTTGATGAATGCGCGACCAGAATGCGCGGCAAGATTGGCTCTGAGGTCAAACTGAGTCTAGAGCGGGCGCTTGCTGATGGTAATGGCTTAGAAACACTCGATGTCGTGATTAAACGCGATCGCATTGCAGTTACACCAATCATCGCCAAGCTCAACCAAGAAGCAAATCATAAAGTCGGCTATATCCGTTTAAATCAATTTAATGGCAATGCGTCAGCAGATATGGAAAAGACGCTGAAGAAGTTTGAATCTGAAGGTGCGGATCGTTATGTTCTCGATTTGCGCGGCAACCCTGGGGGGTTATTTGACGCAGGGTTACAGATTGCGCGGATGTGGATTCCTGAAGGAACTGTAGTTTATACCGTGGATCGGCATGGAGTACAGGAGAGTTTTGAGGCAAAGGGCAATGCGATTACGACTGATCCCTTAGCTGTGCTGACTGATGGCGGCAGCGCTAGTGCGAGCGAGATTCTGGCTGGTGCTTTGCAAGAGAACGATCGCGCTCAACTTGTTGGCACAAAGACCTATGGTAAGGGCTTAATTCAATCTCTATATGAATTGGAAGATGGCGCAGGTTTGGCAGTGACGATCGCAAAATACGAAACTCCATTGCATCACAATATCCATAAGCGCGGTATTATCCCTAATGTCGAAGTTGCCCTCACTGAGCCAATCACCCGTAAACAACTTGGCACAAAAGAAGATCCGCAATACGTGGCTGCTTTATCAGTTCTAGATGGAACTTATAAAAATGTAATTGCGAAGTCATGATTTTGGGATGTGGATAGTGCTCGCATCGTCATAGCAATGCAAGCGCTATCTCATTAGCAGGTTCTTAGATCTTTTCTCTTGCTGCCCTGATAATGCGATATCCTTGCAAAATATTATTGATTTGATTGAGAACTTCAAAATCCTCTTCGGCAAGGTTCTCAACTACTGAAGGTTGCGGATTCTTTTCTAAAAAGCTAAAGGCTTGACGAAACTCGCTAGGTGTAACTGCGATCGCATTGTCAAAATGACAAGAAATAATTCGCACAAAATCCCAACTAGCAACCTTATCAGCCCATGCAATCACGACTTCAGGATCGCGATTGAGAATCAAAGTTTGCAAAATGGGGGCAACAAAAATACGTCCATTACCGCGCAGGATATCAAAAGATTTAGACCAGTCTTCTCTCCATCTAAAAGGGAAAAGCCCAAATAAAGCCTTACGCGATCGCACTGGAGCTTTGGCAATATCGAGCAAAGCTTGCATCAAGGAAACCGTCGCCAAAACTTGAGGGCGGAAATAGAACAAAAACAGAGCGGTTCTTTGCCATCCTCGAATACGATTAGCCGCTGAGTCAGTAATTGCTTCAGTAGCACTATCTCTGGCATGAAATAGCAATGGATAGGGATCGAGTTGTAAGATTTCAGGCGGCTGTTCAGGAATTGAAACAATTGTATCGGTAACAAGCAAAGTCTGCGATCGCTTATCGAATAGGGCGACTTCAGCAAATTTCCCTAGCCCCAATTCAATTGAGCCCAGAACTGCATAGTCAAACTGCTCAGCAAATGGAGTCTGCGAAATATCTGCTGGCAAAATCGATGTGTGTCCCCAAGGCATACCCAACCAACTTAGCGGCAAATTAAATGGGAAGCTCCATTGGTGCGGTGAGACATAAACATGAGCATTGGGAAAATAGCGTGCAAATGGCCCCACAAAAACTTTATGTTCAATCCCTGAAACTGTCGGCAAGATAATATATTTGACTTCTCCATGCTCTGCGACCAGCTCATTCACAAGCCGAATACATTCTGGAGTCGGCGCGACGGGTGCATATACGAGCAGTCCCCCTGCTTCTAGTTTCACCACCGTCATCCGAATCGGGACAACTACATAAAAAATCCCTTGAATCTGATCAAATGTCCAGATCGCCTCTTTGACGACTTCCTTACGCATGGTGCGCCTTTGCCCATAGGGATAAAGCGGGACGACTTGCCAAAATTTCCAAGCCCAATCCCTAGGGTTACTTGGTTCATGATCAGACTTGCTATATATTTCTCGGGCAGTCATCAAACTCAATCTCGGTAGGTCTACTAATCGTATAGCTATAGCCAAGTCCCAAATATCTTTGGGATTTTAGTCTTGTCCTAACATAAGTGGCTATAGGTATATTTTGAGTATCATAATGCGATCGCATTCACCAATCAAATTTTCGTTTTGATCAGCGGCAACTGCCACCGACGCAGAAGCTGCTCTCACCACAACAAATTGGAGCCAGTGTCACAGCTACAGCTAAAAGAAGCGATTTTTGCGCCCTCACAGGTAGATCAATCCGATCGCAAGAATCCATGTTTTTGGGCTTAACAACCAATGGCGATTGGGTTCCCCTCAGTGTAGGTAGTTTTTAAATACTAAAAAGGGGCGCAAAGCGCTCTTTTTTAGTTAGCAATCAATTCTTGAAGTATTTTTTTATATTTCTCTGAACGCTGAAAATCTTTCTCAGTTGGATTGGCAATTCGACTGAGATCCATATTGTGGGTAACATCAGCAATCTTCACTTTGCGGGCGATCGCATTAGACTTCACCCGCAAAATATAATCTTCGTAAAGTTCACCATCTAGCTTAGTAATCGCCGCGATCGCATCCGTAATAAATTCAGGAAATCCTTGGCGCAACAAATCTGAGATCGTTAACTCAGAATCCTCGATCGCATCATGCAAAACCGCCACAATTTTACCTTCGAGCGTATCCATCTGCGCCATCACCGTTAACGGATGCGAGATGTAGGGCTTTCCTGCTTTGTCCAGTTGTCCTGCATGGGAATGATTTGCGATCGCGATCGCCAAATTCAGAAGCATTTTTAAATCTTGCATACTAACAAATATAACAACGATACAAAAAAATAAAGGGCGCAAATGCGCCCTTTATTTTTTGATTAAAAAAGCTTCGCTAGCGAGGCTTTTTAGTGTCTAAGCCTTAACAGCTTCACGGCTAACTTGCTTCAATTCGCCCTTAGCATACTTAGGAACAAAGTCATAAATGCTAACTTGCTTGATCTTGCTAGCTTGTCCAGCAGCATTAAACTGAGTATAGCGATCGGCACATACTTTTTGCATGTACTTGATCGATGGCTTCAAGAAGTGGCGAGGATCGAACTCTTTAGGATTCTTGAACAAAGCTTCACGTACCGCAGCAGTAATCGCCAGACGACAGTCAGTATCGATATTGACCTTACGCACACCGCACTTGATGCCCTTTTGAATTTCTTCAACGGGTACACCATAGGTTTCAGGAATAGCGCCGCCAAACTCATTGATCAAGGCAAGTAGATCTTCAGGAACTGAAGAAGAACCATGCATCACAAGGTGAGTATTAGGCAAGCGGTTGTGAATTTCTTCGATGCGGCTGATGGCAAGGATTTCGCCAGTAGGCTTGCGAGTGAACTTATAAGCACCGTGGCTAGTACCGATCGCAACTGCGAGAGCATCAACCTGAGTGCGCTCAACGAAGTCAGCAGCTTCAGCAGGATCAGTCAAAAGTTGTGAATGATCTAAAGCCCCTTCAAAGCCATGTCCATCTTCAGCTTCACCCTTACCAGTTTCGAGAGAGCCGAGGCAGCCTAGTTCGCCTTCAACGCTTGCACCGAAAGCATGAGCAACTTTAACAACTTCAGAGGTAACCGCCACGTTGTACTCGTAGCTAGCTGGAGTCTTAGCATCAGCTTCGAGGGAGCCGTCCATCATCACGCTGGTAAAGCCATTTTGGATTGCTGAGTAGCAAGTTGCTGGGGCATTACCGTGATCTTGGTGCATCACGATCGGCAGATGAGGATAAGTTTCGACAGCAGCCAAAATTAAGTGACGCAAGAAATTTTCGCCCGCATAATTGCGTGCGCCACGAGAAGCTTGTAAAATCACAGGGCTGTTGGTCTCATTAGCAGCCTGCATGATCGACTGGATCTGCTCCATGTTGTTTACGTTAAATGCAGGGATGCCATATCCGTTTTCGGCTGCGTGATCGAGCAGCAGGCGCATTGGTACTAAAGCCATATTTAAATTCTCTCCTAGACTAAATCGAGCTTGTTTCGATTATCAACAATCTTAAATCATTTTGAATGCCAAAAACAAAGGAGCGCGAACCGCTCCTTTGTTTTTAGTTAGATATTTTTTTCGCTAAGTTCGCGACTCATATAGTCAAAAGGCGATGCTAGCCAGTCACCATTTTCGCCCACTAAGTTCATCACGGCTTGTTTCATGATTTGGATGCCCTGCACAGTTGGACCAATTGGCACGCCTAGCGAGCTATAGGTATCACGCAAGCCTTGCAATACCCGTTCGTCGAGGACATCATTATTGCCTGCAACTAGAGCATAGGAGGCATAGCGCAAATAGTAGTCCATGTCACGCAAGCAAG
>JAYUSC010000122.1:0-2164 GCA_043755885.1 Pseudanabaena sp.
CCCTAGCCCTCCCCTTGCAAAGGGGAGGGAACAAGATTTCTAGTTTTCCCCCTTTGCAAGGGGGAATTAAAGGGGGTAAGTCCGACTTATGTCTAGAAGATGGGAGATTTTTTACAAGAAATCTCCTTATGCCAAATACTTCTCCAAAGCAGTTTCGACGAGATCCTTCATCGAAGCACCTTTTTCATCGACAGCCTTTTTGAGCAGGTCAAAGGACTTCGCCGAAAGGGTGACCCGATGACGGATATCTTTGCGTTTGCCATTAGCTTCGCTGTCATCGAGTTCCGAGACATAGGCTTCTGCAAACTGGCGCAAATCTGGATTGCCTTTGCGATCGCAAAAATCACCAAACCCTTCGCCATCTTTGCGTTCATTTTTGAAATAAACAAATAGCGGCTCTAAACCTGTTTCGAGATTATTAACATGCAAACGCTGCACATAGGGCTGAGCCAGACGGGTTGAGTCAAAGTTGCCACCGAGCCAGATTTGATATTCATCAACGGCGCTACCGACAAAGCCAAGTTCCGCCATGTAGGGACGAGCGCAACCATTGGGGCAACCTGTCATGCGGGTGACGAAGGTTTCCTGATCTAAGCCCAAACGGACTAAGAGCTTACGGATTCTCGCCAATATAGTTGGTAAAGCGCGTTCTGACTCTGCGATCGCCAGTCCGCAAGTGGGGAAAGCGGGACAAGCCATCGAGTAACGCACCAGCGAATCAATCTTGTCGGGCGCTAGTACATGACAGCGATCGAGGATTTTTTGGATCTCGTCTTTTTCATCGGCGGCGATTTCGGTAATCAGCAAATTGTGATTGGGAGTCAGCACAAAATCATGATGAAACTTGTCGCTGATTTCGCGTAAAGCGGTTTTTAGCTGCAAATCTTCGCGATCGCTAACTCGACCATTTTCGATCGAGACACCGACAAAATATTTGCCATCGCCCTGCTCATGCCAGCCTAGATAATCCTGATATTTGAAATCTGGTAATGCACGAGCATCCGCAAGTTTGGTAGGGTAGTAATCCAATAAAACATGCTTGAATTTTTCTACGCCCCACTCATCGAGAATATGCTTGAAACGGGAATGACGGCGATTGTGGCGATCGCCATAGTCGCGTTGTAAGGACACGATCGCCTTAATCAAGTCATAGATATTTGCAACTGGCACAAAACCAATACTGTCTGCGATTCTGACAATGGTTGCGTCATTATTGTGGGCGCGTCCTAGCCCGCCACCGACATAGACATTAAAGCCTTCTAACTCGTTCTGAGCATTGGTGATTACCACCAACGCCAAATCGTTGGTATACAGATCAACTGAGTTATCACCAGCAACTGCGATCGCAATCTTAAACTTGCGGGGCAGATACTGCACACCATAGATCGGCTCAACATCACTGATATTAGTTTTAGCCGTTCCCGTACCCTGACGATTTCGCGCCTCGGTTACTTCTGGCGCTTCGGTTGAAGTCACGGCAACTTCGCCATCTAGCCAAATATCGTAATAAGCCCCAGCCTGTGGAGCCAGTAAATCCGCAATTTTAAAGGCATATTCACGCGCATAGACATACTCAGGCTTGTTCTTAAACGGAGCCGATGGAGCCATCACGTTACGATTTATGTCACCGCAAGCACCCACAGTCGATCCCATGTTTCTGGTGATATCCGCGATTACCGTCTTCAGATTTTCTTTGAGGATGCCATGAATCTGAAAACCTTGTCTCGTTGTCGCTCGCAAAGTATGGTTGCCATACTTATCACATAGTTTGTCCAGCGCCGAATACAACTGCCAAGGAATCACCCCACCTGGGCTACGAGTCCGCAACATCATCGTGTATTGCGCTTCTTCGCCTTTAACCTTGTTCTTTTCAAAATCGCGTTCTTTTTGTTGATATGAACCATGAAACTTCAGGATTTGCATACCATCCTGACTGAAAAAAGAATTGCCATCAGTTAGCTCAGTGTTGATTGGACCCCGCAAAAAGTTGCTTTTTTGCTTAAGGACTTCAACCTTTGATACTTTTACAGGATTTGTCAAAGTGTTTGTCATGGTTCAACTAGCGAAATTTCGTGTATTTTTAGTTTTTCTGCCCCACCATTATACCCCGATAACCCCATCGGCATTAAGATGAACTTTACAAAAAGAAAAGGCGACCCTTTGG
>JAYUSC010000123.1:0-4982 GCA_043755885.1 Pseudanabaena sp.
TGTTTTAGCATTGGCAACACCAGCTCCAAACTGACTACAAAAGTTTTCATTGGTTCATACGTGGCTATAGCATCAGTAATTAGATCGGTTGTCCTTTACAGAGGATAGATTTTAATTGGCAGGAGGCGCATCAGTGCTTGTCCTAGGCGATAGGCTTGCGTGTCATACATTGGTAGCTCGATCGCAGCAGGGAGACGCTGCATAAAGCGGCGAGCCAGCTCTAGATCACAGCCTGAAATATTCTTCAGCTTATTTCCAGCATCAAGCAACACACTAGAGTTGAGCGGCGGCTTGGCGCGTAATTGCCAACGTTTTGGTAAATGGAGATTGCCCAACTCGATCCGCCTTAGTCCTGAGATGGAAGCTAACAACGTCAGTCGATCGCCTGCTTTCATCACCTCATCATCGGAAGGCATATAAAACTCACGATGTCCATCTGCTTTAAAGGCGTTAGTCTTGAGATAAACTGGCACAACTGTATATCCATAGGCAATTTGCGAGAGATTTTTGCCGATCAAGGTGTCGTTTTCAGTAATGATATATTCAGCGACTAAAACTGTGCGCTGATTGAGTCGAAACAAACTTAGCATATTCTCACCAAAAGCTGCTCCTGCGAAAGCTTCCGCAGAAAGGGCATAGGCACAGAAAGATTGAGAACTTGGCAAAAGTTCCGCTAAGTTTTCACTGAAATAGCGATCGTAGGTACGAATCGCGAGGTTCATTTGACGATTGCTTTTTTTGGTCGCCTCACGCGCTAATAGAGCCGCTTCGAGATTGAGCATTTGATCATCAGTGACGGAAAGAATACTTTTCGCTTTTGCCAGATTTGTTTTCGCTAACTCTTCGATGATATTGCCAGTGAACCAAGGCACTTTGTCTGCAAGATCGCAGTCGTGAGGATTCTCACTGACGATCACAAATGGAACTTGCAATTTGAATAGAAGATCAGCGATTCTCTGTCCCAGTCGCCCAAACCCGATCAGGACAATATGATCGCGGGTGGGCAAAGGTAGCGATCGCTTAAAAAATTCAAACTTGGAACTGAGAATACTATCGGCAATCAATCCGACTACACCCAAGACGAACAGCAAGCTAATCAAAGTAATCGACAGGCAAAATATCACCACCCACAAAGGTACTTGGTCTTCACCTAGTCCACCAAAAACATCCCCAAATCCGCCTAACAACAAAATCATGCTTGCAGAAATTGCCTTTTGCCATGAGATATTCGGCACATTAAGGAATAAAACTATTGAGCTAAGGCCCCAAAGTGTAATTGCAGTAATAATTCCCCATAGAATCAGGCGGCGCGATCGCACTGCTTGAAACCAAGCGACAAGCTGATGCCATTTAGACTTCCAAAAGACTGAGCCTGTAATTTTTTGGAGTAATTGATCGATTTTCTGAAAAGTGGAAGAACTAGTATGTAAATGAGGCTCAGTTAGTTCTACATATTGGCGGCTAGTCGTGGAGAAGTCATTTTCGACAAATTCAATGAAGGCTGCTTTATCGCCAACTTGGACAAGTGTATCAGGCTCCCATTGGAAGAATAGACGTTCGGAACTCGGATCAGCAATACTCAGAAGTCGAGCATTTTTTTTGTGTAATAGATAAGCAGGTGTTCTCAAAAAACGATAGTCATCTGACTTGATAGAGCGTTCTACTACTCGTAATTTGCGATCGCCTAATTGAAATAGCCCTAATGTGCCTTCGCCCAAACCCGCTACCGCAAAAGCAGCCGCAGGTAGATCCACAGGATCGAGCGCGACAAAGTTTCCTAATTGATCTTTTAGTAATTGATTAAGATTTTGCCGCGAGGATCGCACGACAATATGTACATTGGGGTTGAGACGACGAGCTGCGATCGCAGTTTCAATATTTACATTTTCGTTGCTAGTAACTAGCAAAATCCCTCGACAGCGATCGATTCCCGCTTTGATTAACACTTCGGAGCGCCGACAATCTCCCACAACTATCGGTTGATCGAGCAATTCTGAGAAGTTGTCGAACTCCATGATCTCAGGCTGAACTCGATCGATCGCACAAATTTTTACTTCATATTCGCGATAGGCAAATTTCTTTAAGTTAAATACAGAATGCTGTCCGAGGCTGCCCAAGCCACAAACGATAAAGCGATCGCAAACGCTCTCAGACTCTGAGCCTAAATTTATAGCTGGTTTCTGTAGTTCTTTCTCTGCAATGTTTAGCGATACTTGATCTTGATCGAACTCAATTCTCTCGATCCATTGTGGTAATGGCTGTCCAAACCCAAATGCATAAATTCGCGCCACCTTAAAATTTCGCTCCTCAAAATCACCGCAACATTTTGCGATCGCATCTACTAATATTTTGCGATCGCCAAAATTGGTGGACTCTAGCAAGATATGTAATTCTTTGCGCTTTTGTCTGACTATGACATTTACTTTGATTTCTAAGTCAAGTAAGCAAGTTTTGATGAGGGGTGCAAGCGATCGCATTCTTTATTCACTTTCTAAGACTTGTAAGTTTCGCTAAAAGCTCGATTATAAACAATGAATATTAATAGAAGGTTATCTTAACTCGTTAAAAAGAATTTCGGATCGTTGCTATTTGCACTGGGGTATTTAGCTCACAAGCGAAAGCCCCGCACTCTATCCGTTCACAAGGATGAGTGACGGGATGAAAGCGCGGCAATGAAGAGTCCATCCCCTCGGAATAAATTTGACCAACGCTCAAAGGATGAAGAGAGGATGGCGATGAATTGCCAATAGTGCAAGATTCTTGTACAATTAAGACACCCTCCAAAGTAGAGGGCTTAGTGTTTCAGGGCTTCCCGCCTTGCTGCTCAACTCGAAAGCCTCTGTCGGTTGCAAGAACCTTCAAGTTCGATGAAGGGTTGAGATAGGGAGATTGAATATCTTGCAAAACAAAAACAAAAAATCCTTCTGCGGTGGGGCATCACGCGGAAGTAAAACAAAGCTCATGGAGGCTATGGGATTGCCCAGCCTATGAAACGAGTAGCTGAAATCTTGGAAGCCGCCGCTATACCCGTTTACAGGGTTAGCGACCGGTAGGCTAGAAAGTAGGATATGTCACAGTAAGCGTCCGACAGGCTACGAGAGAATGAGGGTTGTAGGGTTTGGTGCAGCAACATCGATCGGCAACAGTAGGAATTAGAGAAGGAGGATGCAAACCTAATCGAGCCGCCAGACAAGATTGGGTGAGAAAATCTAAAATCGTCAGCGCTATCAGTCTCCAGCGTACTTTGCTCAATGTTTTTCAGAATCTTGGTCAGATCTGCCAAGATGAAGTTATGACCAACACCCTCGTTATTGATGTCTATTTGGTTGCTGCCCTTGAGTGCGATCGCATGAAAAAGCTCAGACGGATTTAAAAAATAACCTAACTCCGAAACCGTCGCCTCGCGGACTGCTTCGATCATCGCCACATCATCAGCATCTTTTTCTTTTAGTGCCGCTTGCGACACTTTCAAGTTATTGCTTTAAAGCAAAAAGCACCCCCCTTTGGAGGTGCTTTTTGCTTTAAAGCGAAGAATTAGCTAAGTGCATTGATTGCATAGTCAATGTAGGAGTTAGCTTCAACAGCAGAGTCTCCAGACAAGCCATGATTAGACTTAACATACTTGAGAGCTTCAACATACCAGCTAGGAGAAAGATCAAAGGTGCGGTTGATTTCTGCAATACCAGCAACCAAGTAATCATCCATAGGTCCTGTGCCGCCAACTACGCAGCAGTATGTAACCATACGGATGTAGTAGCCGATGTCACGTACACACTTGTCTTTGCCAGTTTGGCTAGAAGCGTAGTTAGGTCCTGTCATCGAGGTGGTGTAAGGGAACTTGCTGTAAACTGCATTAGCAGCGCCAGAAGCCAATGTGGAAGCCTTTTCGCTCAATGCTTTAGCAGCAGCTAAACCAGCAGTTGCTTGGCGGAAACGACCAAAAGCAACTTGGGTTTCAGTAGAGCTAAGGAAACGACCTTGAGAATCGGCTGCGGATACGGCTTCGGTTAAAGGGGTTTTCATTGTGAGATGTTCTCCAAAATAAGTTTTTTAAGTAAAATATGGTCTGATGACAAATTAATGTCTCGCAAAAGACGATCTGACTGAAGGCTGGACAAGACCAGACTAAGCAACAGCAGCAGCAGCCTTGTCGAAGTAGCTACCAACTTCACTCATTAGAGCAGCACAATCGCCACGGGTAACGCCATTAGCATCGTTAGCGATCGCGATCGCAGCATCCTTCATTTTGCCGATACCAACAGCAACGGAAGAACCAGGAGTACCAAGAGCCAAGTATGTTTCTCTCAAACCATTGAGGCAGCGATCTTCCAAGATGCTTGCATCGCCAGAGTAGATAGCATAGGTAACGTAGCGCAACACGATTTCCATGTCACGAAGGCAAGCAGCCATACGACGGCTGGTGTATGCATTTCCACCAGGAGCAATCAACGCAGGTTGTTCAGCAAACAAAGCACGAGCAGCATTAGCAACGATTGCAGAAGAGTTGCTGGTGATGCGGTTTACGGTGTCCAAACGCTTGTTGCCATCAGCAACCATTGCGCTTAGAGCATCGATTTGAGATGCACTGATATATGCGCCTCTAGAATCGGCTTGGGATACTACCTTTGCAAATGCGTCGAACATAATACTGTTATCTCCAGTTTTGTAATTATCTTTTATATTTTAAGTCATCATTCAAACTAATTAAAGCTTGAGAGACGATTGACCGATCTAAAACTTATCTGATACTTATTTCAGAAAACCTTAGAAAAATCTTTGTTTTAAATAGTGGGAAATCTAAATCAATTAGATCAACAACTTGGTATTTATTAATCTTGTTCAGTTCAATTTCCTACCTATTTGTTTATACTATGTCGTTGGATCGCTTTTTATTACAAATTGTCACGAAAATGAAATCAACAACAATCTGGTAAGGAATGAAAATTTAATAAAACCCAAAATTGGTTCGGCGGGCTTCGCCC
>JAYUSC010000124.1:0-4962 GCA_043755885.1 Pseudanabaena sp.
TTTGACACTCTCAGCGCTAAAGCGACTGAGATTCCTGATTCAGCGAGTCCACTTACTTAGAGTTCCTTGCAAAGTTCTAAACAGAGGTGGTTCTCTCCACAGGCGTTAACTTTCCGAGTGACCCTCGGTAGTTTGTATTTCTACAACGTTTTTGTTTGAGTTAAATGCTGGTGAGTCTAGTCCCTATAAATCTTTTGCCTACTGCTAGGAGGAATCTAGAACAACGCAGTAGAACCGCGTAGATTTAATTGTCAAGGTTCAGCTTTTTGTACCGCTAGGCACTGGGTTTTTATGTGGTTGATTACCCTTGCCACAAAATATAATATAACATAGACAAGACGGTCGAAACCGCCGTTCGCTTACATCTCAGCGCTTTAGCGCTGAGCTTCTCGCTTATCGTCTTATTTCTTGTAAAATAAGGAACCAATTTTTTTGTGGGACGGCAGAGCTGTGCTACAAAAAAATTGGTTCCTTATTAAATTATAGAAACCTAATGAGTGATTTATCTACTGTAATATCTATAGTTCCTAAACTCCCAAATGCCATTGATGGCGTTGGTGATTATGCTTTAAACTTAGCTCGTCAGCTTCGTAAGGATTTCAATATTCAAACTCAATTTATTGTTGGTAATCCTGAATGGAAAGGAGAATTAGAAATCGAAGGATTTTCTGTTAATCAAGTTATAGATGTTAACTCTGAAGAACTTACGGCTTTGTTAGAAGGCGATCGCACTTCGCCAGTTCTATTACATTACGTTGGTTATGGCTATGCCAAGCGCGGTTGCCCAATCTGGTTAGTTGATGGTCTACAGCGTTGGAAAAACTTGTATCCACTGCGATCGCTGGTCACCATGTTTCATGAGCTTTATGCATCATCAAACCGACCTTGGCAAAGCTCATTCTGGCTATCACCTTTACAAAAAAATCTAGCAACAAGATTAGCAGAATTAAGCGATCGCTGCATTACTAGCAAACAAAGCTATAGCGATATGCTTGTGAAGCTTAGCAATGGCAAACATCCTCAAATTAAAGCTTTGCCAGTGTTTTCTAATATTGGCGAGCCAAAGCAAAATCGTCCATTCTCAGATCGCCAAAAACAACTAGTTGTTTTTGGCGGCGTTGCTAATCGCATCAGAGTTTACCGAGAATCTCAGGAAGCTTTAGACTCTGTTTGCCAAAGCTTAGACATCCAAGAAATTTTAGATCTGGGAACTCCGACAGGAATAACGCCCCAAACAATTGGAAATGTACCGATCTTAGAACTAGGAATTCAACCTGCCGAAAAAATTAGTGAAATTATGGCAGGTGCGATCGCGGGTTTTTTAAACTACAATCCTGATTTTCTGGGTAAGTCAGGCATTTTTGCTGCGTACTGCGCTCATGGCTTACTTCCAATTAATGTTAGAGGTAGTGACATACCCATTGACAAGATGAAATCAGGAGAACATTATTGGGGCTTTAGTAAATCTGAGTTAAAAGACTTAAAAATAATGCAAGCGATCGCAAACAATGCTCATGCTTGGTATTCTAGCCATAACTTATCAAGTCAGTCTAAGATATTTTTTGATATTTTAAATACTGCAATACAATTGGAGCCACAATGAATATCCAAAAACTAAAACACTTCATCAATAGACCAGAATATATTTTTAGACCGTGGCGAGTTTATCACCGACTTTTTAAACAGAATTCTAATTCAGTAAATAAGTTTCAAGAAGTTGTTTTGCCTTGGGGTCTAACTATAAAAATACCAATATTTACGGAAGACACACTTCCAAAATCAATTTTAATATATGGAATTTACGATTTAAGTCTAACTGAAGTAATTTGGCGATTGCTCGAGCTAGGAGAGAATGCTATAGATATTGGTGCAAATATTGGCTACGTAACAAGTCTTATGTCTGTAAAAGTTGGTGGAACAGGTAAAGTTTGGTGTTTTGAACCTAATCCAGAAATTTACAAAGAACTTGCTACTAATATAGCAAATTGGGAAATCAAGGGTTCTAGCAACATTTCTCATCAACAAATTGCTCTGTCAAACTATTCTGGATATGGCGTTTTAAATTTAACGCCTAAAAACAGTGGTGAGGTCTTTATTGATAAAAATCAGAATGTTGCAAATGTGCAGAGTAATAGTAGAGATGCTTGTATTGTCGCTATTGATAGACTGGATAAGTCTTTGGGGAAAGAACAAAATTGTATAGGAGTTTTAAAAATTGATGTAGAAGGACATGAACTGGAAGTTTTGCAGGGTGCGGGCAACTTAATTCGCAACCACAGTATTCGTGATATCGTCTTTGAAGAACACAGCGGTTATCCTAGTCTATTAACTAATTTATTAGAGGAAAATGGATATACTATATTCCAAATCTGGAAGGGCTTTTGGAAGCCAAAACTTGAATCTCCAATCAAAAACTTAGTTCATCCATGGGAGCCGCCTAATTATCTTGCTACTTTAAATCCTCAACGCGCAACTGAACGAATTAAAGATTGGGGATGGAAATCTTTATAATGTATATATAGAAGACAAATAATAATGCGAATACTCATATATTCACCTTCATTCTATCCAAATATAGGTGGCTTAGAAACGATCATTTCGACACTGGCTCATGAATTTATAGTTCAGGGACATGAAGTTAAGTTAGTATCTCAAACTCCTGACAAAGACTCACTACACTTCCCATTTGAAGTGATCCGACGACCAAATAATCAGCAATTATGCCAACTTACTAACTGGTGTGAAGTTTATTTTCAGGGATGCGTTAGTTTAAAAGGGCTTTGGCCGCTTTTTTTGGTGCATCGACCTTTAGTGATCGCACATCACACTTGGTATCGTCGAAATGACGGCAAACAGAGTTGGCAAGATCATCTCAAAAAGTTGGTTACACGCTTTGCGACTAATATCTCAATCAGTCAGGCGATCGCAAAAGAACTATCCACCACATCGACGATTATCCCCAACGCATATCGCGAGGATATTTTCTACGAGATGTCAGACGTTTTTCGCAGTCGAGAGCTTGTATTTTTGGGACGCTTAGTCTCTGACAAAGGCGCTAATTTATTGCTAGATGCATTGGTGCAACTTAAACTTATAGGACTCTTGCCTAAGTTGACCATCATCGGTAGCGGCGAAGAGGAGCCTCGGTTGCGTCAGCAGGTTATCGATAATGAGCTTGAGCAGCAGGTAAATTTTGTTGGTCTTAAAGTTGGACAAGACTTAAGCAAATTACTGAATTCTCATCAGATTTTGGTAGTGCCATCTTTATGGAATGAGCCTTTTGGGATTGTGGCGTTAGAAGGGATCGCTTGTGGTTGTGTGGTTGTTGGCTCAGAGGGCGGAGGGCTAAAAGATGCGATCGCATCTTGTGGTGTCACATTCCCGAATGGTAATACCCAAGCACTAACGCAAGTTTTGCAAAATCTTCTGCAAAATCCAGAGCAACTAAGTATCTATAAAGCCAAGGCTCCAGAACATTTGTTGCGCCATCAGAAAACTGCGATCGCTAAAGCCTATCTAGAAGTGATAAAAACGGCTGTAGAATCTATCAAGTAACTTTTTCGAGTTTCGTCATGCCATGGAAATATTAGGTGCAGTATTACTAGTTCTAGTAATTGTTCTCGGTGCATCGCAAAACTGGAAACTCTCGATCAAAACGATTCTAGTGCTTGTCGTCGTCGAGGGTGCATTGCGGCGCTGGGTGTTTCCACAGGCGAGAGACTTAATTTATTTTTTCAAAGATTTTATTTTGATTGGTAGCTATATTGGCTTTGCCAGCCGACCACATCTTTTGCTTGATCGTTTCCCCTTGATCAAAGAACTAACATTTGTGATCGCAATTCTTTGTAGTTTACAAGCTTTCAATCCTAGTTTAGGTTCTCCTATCGTTGGGCTAATCGGCATCCGAGCTTATCTTTTATATATTCCTCTCATATGGGTTGTCCCGCATTTATTTGCATCGGGAGAAGAATTACGCAATTTCTTGCGTAGGTATTTAATCATACTTATTCCTGTCTGCATTTTAGGAGTCTTTCAGTACTACGCTCCACCAGATAGCATTATCAATGTTTACAGTCCTGACGGAACCGCCACAGGTGCTAGTGTGGGAGAGTTTGTGCGAATTACTGGTACATTTTCTTATCTTGTAGGACACACTTCATATTTGGCTTTTTGTTTTTCTTTGTTGGTTGTGTTAATTGCCAGAGAGGATGATTTTAGGTGGCAATTAATTTATGGATTAGAGTTAATACTTGTTGCCGCCAATTCTTTTATGAGTGGTGCAAGATTAATCATTATCTATGAAGGTTTATTCATTACCCTTTATTTACTGCTCCTAGTTTTCACTAGTTCTAGAAATGCTTTTAGCTCGATCAAGAGACTATCTGTGATTATGGTAATTACTGCGATCGCGATAATAGTTTACTTTCAGCCAGCAATTCAAGCATTCTCAGACCGCGCCACTGGTTCTGACTCAACTGAACAAAGAATAGTTGACTCAATTACTCAGGTTTTTGACTATAGCACAATTAGTTTAGAAGGCTATGGTACGGGTGCAACCCAGTCCTCTGTCCCGACCCTAAGAAACTTGCTCTCACTGCCCGCAGGTGCAGAATTGCCAGCCAGTGAAGGGGAAACTGGTCGAGTCGTAATTGAGATCGGGCTTTTGGGGTTTATCCTATGGTATGGCTTGAGAATAGTCATTTTGGTGTCACTATATTCAACATTTTCTAGGCTTCGCAATCCTTTTTACAAAGAACTATGTCTGGCAGTATTTCTATTCCATTTAATTAATATCACTGGTCAATTGATAACTAATCCGACGATGCTAGTGTATTTCTGGTTTTTGAGTGGATTTATCTATTTACTACCTATACTAGAAGAAAAGGAAATGTTAATAGATGCTAGTCAAGTTGCTGATAAATAGCTCAGCAAAATAAGGGACCAGTTTTTTGTGGCGCGGCT
>JAYUSC010000125.1:0-2145 GCA_043755885.1 Pseudanabaena sp.
TCACGTATCCGAGCCGCGCTGCAAAAACTGGTTCCTTGATTTAATACCTTTGACTTGTGCAATTTCTATCGTCGGGATGACTGCATAGATTACGGTTTCATGACAACATCTATATAGATAGCCATCCTGTTTTGCTTGAGCGTTTGCATGAAATCCCCTGACCGTTTATTAATTGTTGACGATGTGCCAGACAATCTGTTTTTAGTTCGCACCATACTCGAAGAAGAGGGGTATGAAATCGTAACATCATCAAATGGTCAAGAAGCACTAGAAATTATTGAGACAGAGCCTCCAGACTTAGTTTTGTTGGATGTAATGATGCCCGTGATGGATGGCTATGAGGTGACTCGCCGCATGAGGGCGATGAAAGATTTGCCATTTATTCCGATTTTGTTAATTACGGCTTACGATCGCGCTAATGCGGTTAAAGGGCTAGACCTCGGCGCAGATGAATTTATTCGTAAGCCGATCGAAGCTGATGAGCTATTGGCAAGAGTGCGATCGCTGTTGCGTTTAAAACATAGTATTGCGGAGCGCGATCGCATTGATCGCCAAAGACAGGATTTTGTGTCGCGGTTAACCCATGACTTGCGGACTCCATTAGTTGCCGCCGATCGCATGTTGGGATTATTGCAAGATGGCGTATTAGGAGAAATATCACCACAAATTTGTGAAGCCCTCACAATCATGGGGCGCAGCAATAGCAATTTGCTGGAAATGGTAAATAAGCTTTTAGATGTGTATCGCTATGAATCTGGAAGTAAGACTATTAATTTGCAGCCGTTAGACTTGAAAGAACTGCTCGATCAAGTGGTGCAAGAACTTAAACCGATCGCTATTTCCAAAAATCTGGAACTGATTGCCGATCTTGATGGTATTGGTCTAGTTAAGGTTGATCGATTGGAACTATTGAGAGTGTTTAATAATCTGATCGGTAATGCTCTCAAATTCACCGAATCAGGGCGCGTTCATGTTAGCCTAAAATCAGATCAATCCGAGGCAATTATTGCGATCGCAGACACAGGTGCAGGGGTTCCTTTAGAAGAGCAGCCGTTCTTGTTCCAAAGATTTAGCCAAGGCAATCACCAAAAACAAGGTAGCGGCTTAGGACTATATCTATCTCACTATATTGTCAATGCCCATAATGGCAAAATCTTCGTAAAGTCGCCTAACCTAGATTCCCAAAAAGGTTCTACATTCTCCGTGCATCTGCCTATTATCACGCCATGAGTACTCTTCAACTTCAGTACGACACCCTCCTCAGCCACTACAGCAATCCGCTCGAAGCGATCGCCCTGTTACGCGAATATCGTCCATATTTTGAGCTGATTCCCAGTTTGCGTCGTCCCATGGACAGCTTGATTTCGATTCCATTGCCAGTCGTCCAGTTTACGAGTCCTAACTTGACTCAAAGCCACGTGCAGATGCAATGCGATCTTGCATTGATCATGTGTGATCCAGACTGGAAAGTAAAAACTGGTCAAGAAATCTTTGTGTTTATCCATCGTCCTAACGAGGACTATTCCGCATTATTGCAACGCTGGCGACAAGTAGAAGTAGCCATCGGCGAAGAATACTATTGGCGCTTACCGTGGAAACATCGCAGCATCATTAGCGATCGCGGTGAATATCACTACCCACTTTTTGTCACCTTAGACTATTCCCCAGCAAGAATTACTAAGGGTTTAGAAGGTGCATCACTGCCCCATGTCAAGGTTGCTAGTCCTGCGATCGAATTACCAGATATCGAAGAAAATCAAGAAGTTCCTGTTTGTGACCCGAACCAATAGAACGCTTACAGCGTTTTGCGCTCAAATCTATTAGACTAATGGCGTTAGTGTTATGAATTATTCATGCTCCAGATGATCCCTATGTAGGGGCAAAGCATTCCCACGGAAATCTATAAGTTTTTAGATAATTTTAATTTGGGAATGCTTTGCCCTAAACTCGCAACGCAGGGACAATTTATCGATGAAAGCACAAAGGGTTTAGCATTTGCGTTTCGATATTGTGGCGGGGAATATACAAATGTTGGCGCAAATGCTAAACCCCTACAAGTTTGTTTTTATAAATCGTTAAGGACGCGCCTAAATCAAAGCGTTCCCGATCGCAATTTAGTCCAAAGATCCTTATACTGCGTCAGCG
>JAYUSC010000126.1:0-4941 GCA_043755885.1 Pseudanabaena sp.
GCAGGAATGTCTTTGAGAACTTCTTCGACAGTTTGACCAGTGATCGTGATGCAATCGCCATGTAATAAGCCATGGGCTAAGAGCATCTTCATGACTTGAGGAATACCACCAGCTTTATGGAGATTGACGGCTACATACTTTCCTGATGGCTTCAGGTCACAGAGAACAGGCACGCGCTCACGGATGCGCTCGAAATCATCTAATGTCCATTCAAGGTCTGCGGAATAGGCGATCGCTAAAAAATGCAGGACGGCATTGGTTGATCCGCCGATTGCCATGACCACCGAAATTGCATTCTCGATCGATTTGCGGGTGATGATATCGCGAGGAAGTAAATTATTGCGAATCGCATTGACTAGAACCGTACCAGCCAGTTCTGTACTGGCGGCTTTTTCGGGGGCAACCGCCGACATGGTGGAGGAATACATCAAGCTCATGCCCATGGCTTCAAAAGCAGAAGACATCGTATTAGCCGTATACATGCCGCCGCAAGAGCCTGCGGTCGGACAAGCATTGCGCTCAACTGCATTCAGTCTTGCTTCATCAATTTTGCCAGCGCTATATTGACCGACCGCCTCAAAGGAACTAACTACGGTCAAATCTTCGCCATCAAGATGCCCCGGTTCGATCGTGCCGCCATAGACAAATATTGCAGGAATGTTCATTCTTGCGATCGCAATCATCGCCCCTGGCATATTCTTATCACAGCCACCGATCGCTAAAACGCCATCCATACTCTGACCAGTACAAACGGTTTCGATGGAGTCGGCAATCACATCACGGGACACGAGCGAATATTTCATCCCCTCGGTTCCCATCGAGATCCCATCGCTGATGGTGATTGTGCCGAAAATTTGGGGCATCCCATTTGCAGCCCGAATCCCTGCTTCAGCGCGGATCGCCAAAGGTGCAATCCCCATATTGCAAGGGGTAATTGTACTGTGGGCGCTTGCCACACCGACAATCGGTTTAGTAAAATCTGAGTCTTGAAAACCAACTGCGCGTAACATCGCGCGGTTAGGCGATCGCTGAACGCCTTCGGTAATTGCACGGCTTCGGCGATTATCAGTGCGATTATCGGACATAGTTCACATCTCTGTTATTAGCTTAATCAACTAAAACATTTTAGAATTTTTAGACACTAGAATAATCATTTTGGACTATCGGCAATTACCAAATGCAACTTCAAACGCAATTTTCTAAGCACTTGTCTGATCGTTTGCCAACCCGTCTCAATCGTCCTGCTGCCATTGCAGCTATGGCTTTGACCATCGGACTTGTTCTCTCTGGTTGTGGAGAAAGTAAAGTTTCCCAATGTAACAAAGTTGTTACTATTGCCAATAAAACCACCGCTTTGGCAGTTCCCAAGGATATTGCGGGCTTTGGGCAGTTAGCCGCAAATATTGATCAAATTCGGGTGGAGGTACAAGCGATCGCAGTCCAAGACTCAAAGCTGAAAGAATTACAAGCGAAGTTATTGGGGGTCTATGGTGATGCTTCTCAATCTCTAAAGGGGCAAGTCAAAGCAACTGAAGCTAAAGATCCTAATGCGATGACTAAAGCTAAGCAAGATTTAGAAACTGCCTCAACCAAAGAAAGCGAGGTCGTCGATCAAATTAATGCTTTATGCAGCAAGTAGCAAGTAGCAAGTAGGGGTTGAGCATTTGCGCCACAATTTTTAAACTCCCCACCACAATCTCAATCTGCAAATGCTCAACCCTTCTAATTTCTAAGTTTTCCAAACCAAGCCAGTAATAATTCCTGACATTCTCGTTCGCGAATTCCTGCGATCGCAGCCAGCTTATGAAACGACACAGGACTATCAGGCAAATTTGCCACCGTGCGTATGGCTCCTGCTTTGGGATCATCAGCACCATAGACCAAAGTACTCACCCTCGCTTGCAAAATTGCCCCCGCACACATCGGACAAGGCTCTAAAGTTACATATAAAGTGCATCCGTTCAAATGCCAGTCGCACAATACCCGCGCCGCCTCGCGGATAGCCACAATTTCGGCGTGAGCAGTCGGGTCTTGGTCGCGCTCTTTGCGATTTACACCTGTTGCGATCGCAATTCCCTCACTATTGACGATCACCGCCCCCACAGGGATTTCCCCCGCCGCCCCCGCTTCTTTTGCGAGTGCGATCGCCCGATCCATCCAAACTTGATGTACTTCTAAATTCTTCATTATTTAAAGCTTATCAAAACCCAAAAATAATTGGCGGCGCGAAGCGCCGCTGATTTCAAAACCCAAAAATAATTGGCGGCGCAAAGCGCCGCTGATACTTTTTGGGTTTAATGTTACATTTACAACCATTATTTTGCAAAATGGTATTAGTCCTGAATTGAGTCACCCATGTCCCTAGAACCGATCGCCTTAACCACACCACTTTTTTACGTCAACGATCGCCCCCATATTGGTAGCGCTTACCCGACGATCGCCGCTGATGCTCTGGCGCGGTTCTATCGGCTTAAGGGACATCCCGTCATGTTTGTGACAGGTACAGATGAGCATGGACAAAAAATTCAGCGCACTGCCGAAAAAAATAACCTGTTGCCACAAGAGCATTGCGATCGCACTGTCGCCGAATTTTATGCACTCTGGGAAAAGTTTAATATTCGGTTTGATCGCTTCACACGGACGACCGCACCAAGACATCAAGCGATCGTTAACGAATTTTTTCAACGGGTTTATGACGCAGGTGATATTTACTTAAATCAGCAAAAAGGCTGGTACTGCGTCGCTTGCGAAGAATTTAAGGAAGAGCGCGAACTCCCCGAAAGTCATCATTGCCCCACCCACACTAATGTTGTCTGCGAATGGCGCGACGAACCAAATTATTTTTTCCGTCTCTCCAAATATCAAGACGCACTTGATCAATTTCAGGCTGCCAACCCCAACTTTATCCAGCCCGAAAGTCGCCGCAATGAAGTGCTTGGCTTCATGAAACAAGGCTTACAAGATTTTTCGATATCCCGTGTCAACCTCGATTGGGGCTTCCCGATCCCCACCGATCCCACCCATACGATTTATGTTTGGTTTGATGCGTTGCTAGGTTATGTCACAGCGCTACTCGATCCTGATGATGAGCCAACCCTCGAAAATGCGATCAAAAATTGGTATCCCTTCAACCTGCATATTATTGGCAAAGACATTCTCAGATTTCATGCAATTTACTGGCCAGCGATGCTCATGTCGGCGGGATTAGCCTTGCCAAAGCGCGTATTTGGTCATGGTTTGCTGACAAAAGACGGATTGAAAATGGGGAAAACTCTCGGCAATACCATCGATCCCTACGATCTGGTTGACCGCTATGGCGCAGACCCAATTCGCTACTATTTCCTCAGAGAAATTGAATTTGGCAAAGATGGCGACTTTAACGAAGAAAGATTTATTGCGATCGTCAACGCCGACCTTGCTAACAGCCTTGGCAATTTACTCAATCGCAGCCTTGGCATGGCAAGTAAATATTGCCAACAAACTATTCCTGCCCATGATCCCAGCGATCGCACTGAATTCTCAGACCTAATTCGACCAGTCATCGCACAAGCAACAGCTTTAGGCGATCGCGTCGCCCTTGATTATCAAAATCTCAACTTTCGGGCGGCTTGCGAAAAAATTCTGGAACTAATCTGGAATTGCAACAAATTAATTGATGAAACCACGCCTTGGAAGCAATTTAAAGCTGGTAAACAAAAAGAAGTTAACGAAACTTTATATGCCCTGCTCGAATCTGTCCGCATTTCCTTGTATCTGCTCTCGCCAATCACGCCACAGATGAGCATCGCCGCATATCAACAGCTAGGACTAGTCTTTGATGAAACATCCCCTCCTGATTGGAGTCATACAAATTGGGGAACGCTACAAGCAGGGAAGTCCCTATCAACGCCAACGCCGATCTTTCAACGTATTGAACACAAATAAATTGCATTTAGGGACAACCTAATCTACTCCTCTGAGTATATTTACTTATAGTGTATAGTTAGGAATAAGTTATAAAGATAAGTTATTCATTTCGATAGCTTTATTATAAAAAATCATCTAATAGCTCTAAATCCAATTTAAATTCGCTTTAAATTTAATCTTAAATTTATATTTCAAATAGTCTTGGAATAAAGCCAAGTGTTTTTATTGAAGATTATTTTTAACGTCCGACCATGGTTTTTTAAAACTGTGCGTGAGTTTATTAATCTGAAGTTTAGACAAACGAGTTAAGTAAACACTTAGGACGGGTTTAAGTATCAATGTTAATACCAAAGCTGCATCCCACATCACTTGATAATAAACGTTCTATAGGCAAAAAAATGTTACCTTTTGAGCAAGATTCTGGCTTTAAAGCAGACCAGATATTAGAAAATCGAGGGCGAGTCGCGATCTTTATTGATGGCTCTAATCTCTTTTACGCCGCGCTGCAACTAGGTATCGAAATCGACTATACCAAGTTGCTACTATGCCTTACTGATGGATCACGATTACTCCGAGCCTTTTTCTATACAGGGGTCGATCGCACCAATGAAAAGCAGCAAGGCTTTCTGTTGTGGATGCGTCGCAATGGCTATCGAGTCATTTCTAAAGAACTTGTCCAGTTACCTGATGGCTCCAAAAAAGCCAATCTTGATGTCGAAATTGCTGTGGACATGATGGCGCTAATTGGCTCCTACGACACAGCGGTGCTGGTGAGTGGCGATGGCGATCTTGCCTACGCAGTTGACGCAGCCAGCTATCGAGGTGTGCGCGTTGAAGTGGTCAGTTTGCGATCGATGACCAGTGATCATTTGATTAATGTAGCCGATCGCTATGTCGATCTTGAAGCAATCAAAGATGACATCATGAAAGTATCGCGACCTCAATCGCCCAATAATATGCCTAGCTCTGCACCGTCAATGGCTAGCTACACCTACCGTCCAATCTCTGGCGTTGCATCCATCGATAGCGATCGCG
>JAYUSC010000127.1:0-4941 GCA_043755885.1 Pseudanabaena sp.
ACTTAAAACAAAGCTCAGGATATGCCCGATGCAATAGCAGGGTTCACTGAGAAGCCCACCCTATACTCGTCCGCGAGTTAGGGCTGGGAGTCGTCACAAATTATCTCTTCTTATACAGTTCAGGATTATGAGGATCATAAGTTGCGCCATCAAAAAACGTCTCTAGACCGCGTGAAGTCGAGATCGGGATATTTGTATCAGGAACACCGATCGCCTTTGCCGCATTTTTCCAAAGATCTTCGCGATTGACTGCATCAATAGTTTCTTTAGTCTCAAAATCTTTGGGCAAAGGATGCCATCGACGATATTCTGTCAGAAACCAGAGATCGTGACTTTTGTATGGATAAGAAACCGAGATCCCATCATTTGACCAATACTTGATGTCTCTAATGGAACGAGAATGATCTAGTCTCAACTTTTTCAGGCTTTGTTTAGGACTGTTTTTGAAAAGTTGCGAAAATATCTTGATCGGTTCCGTAATCAGATTACGACTGTTCGTCAAATCCAGCGTTAACAGCGTATCCAATTCCTGAGCGTTAGCTGGATCATCGCACCAGATCTGTGCTTCCATAATTGCTTGGAGCAGCGCTTGTGTCGCGATCGGATATTTATCGACCCAATCAGCCCGCATTGCCAAGATTTCCCCTGGGTAATTGCGCCAGATTTCGCTAATTGCGATCGCAGGATCAGCAAGATTAGCTGCCATTAATTTGAGCATATGCCAGCTATCTAGACAGAGCAGATCAGCCTGATTTTGCTTGACTTGAGAAACTATCTCCTCTAGTGGAATCTCCAGAATATCAATATTTTGTTTAGGAATAATATCCATTGACGCTAGCCAATATCTGAGCCAGAGGTCGTAATTACTACCTCGTTCTGCGATCGCACCATGCATTGGCTGACCAAAGAACTTGGCGACATCTTGCCAAGGCGCAAGGGTAGCGCGATTCAGTCGAATTCCAAAGGGTTTGAGTCGCTTAGAAACAACGATGTAGCCGCCATGAGTGTGCAGACGCATCAACACATACATCGCGGTTTTACGTTTATTGATTAGCCCTTCATTCATCAGTTCAGGCAAAGGGCTATAAAAATGTCCGCCATCAATACCATCATCATTTGTGCCGAGTTCGGTTCCTATGACAGTGCGATCGCAGATATCTTGCCAAGATTTAAATGGAACTAGCTCCACATCAGTCAGCCCATATTTAGCAAATAGTTTTTTGTTGTTAGCAACCAAAATTGGGGCAACTTCCAGCGATGGAATGATCCCAAGGCGTACCGATTGCACTTCGGGAATATCGGACACCTTCGCATCAGCATTAACCTGAAATGGTTTAGGCAAAGGTTTGGACGTACAGTTATTTAGGAATACTGTACTTGCTGCCATGCCAAGGGTGGTTAGGATCTTACGTCTAGAAAGTTGCATCACATTTCTCACTGAAATCACAAAATTTCGATTAAAAGTGTTGCTTTGCAACACTTTTAATCGAAATTTTGGTTTTTGGGTCAGCGCGAAGCGCATAAAAAAGCATCAACTATATCTAGGATACGCTGACTGGATTTGCCATCGCCAAACGGATTAGCCACATTTGCCATTTGGTCATAGGCCTTGCGATCGCCAAGTAATTTAGTCGCCGCATCCACAATATCATTAGTTTCTGTGCCGACTAGCTTGCTCGTACCTGCGTCAACCGCTTCTGGACGCTCCGTGGTGTTACGCAATACCAATACTGGCTTGCCGAGGCTTGGTGCTTCTTCTTGCAATCCGCCTGAGTCGCTCATGATCAGATAGCAGCGCTGCATCGCCCCAACCAATTGTTCATAATCCAGAGGTTCAACTAAGAAAATACGTGGATGATTTCCCAGTTTTGCGATCAGCGGCTCTCGGACTACTGGATTAAGATGCATCGGTAGTACCAGAGCCACATCAGGGAAAGCCGCCAAGATCTGCAACCACGCTTGGATAATCTGCGCTAACGGTTCTCCCCAATTTTCGCGACGATGGACGGTGGCTAAAATTACCCGATGGGCGCTCCAGTCTAAGCCTTTAATCTCACATTTAGGCGATCGCATTGAGACATACAACAACGCATCAATTACCGTATTGCCTGTATTGTGAATACCCATTTTCACGCCAGAAACTTGGAGATTCTCGACTGAGAGATCTGTGGGCGCAAAATGAAGTTGGGCAATTTGCGAAACTAAACGACGATTTGCTTCTTCAGGGAATGGATTAAATAAATTGTCTGTCCGCAGTCCTGCCTCTACATGTCCCACAGGAATCTGCTGATAAAAGGCTGCTAGAGCCGCCGCAAAAGCCGTGGTTGTATCACCTTGAACTAAAACAATATTTGGCTGAATCTGTTTGTATAACTTCTCTAGCCCAATCAAACTATTGCAAGTAATCTGAGTGAGAGTTTGCTTCGGCTGCATGATTCCCAAGTCATAATCAGCCTTGAGTTCAAACAACTGCATCACCTGTTCCACCATTTCCCGATGCTGTCCAGTTAGAATCACCGAAGTTTGGAACTTAGGATTATTTCTAAATAGATGAATGATCGGCGCAAGTTTAATGGCCTCTGGACGAGTTCCTAAAGTAATACAGACATGGAATTGAGTTGACACAATAATCCTTATTTAATAACCAATTGTGGTGAAATAGATGCTGCCTTAGGAGCTTTACTAGTACCAAAGACAGCATGAATTCCTCTCAATGCAGCAATAATCAGTACACAAACAACAACATATTGAGCAATCTGAAGTGCAAAAATTGGTGTTTTCAGTAAAGCTTGCAAAGAGATGTTATTGGTGGAAGATGTTTTTTCTGACTGAAAATCGCTATCTTGCGATAACTGGGTATTTTCTAAATCAGAACCTAGATAATTAGTTTCACTAATATTTGGTAAAGGTTCAGGAAAACTTATGTCTCCAAACATTTCATCTAGATCGGGACTAGATGCTGGAGGATTGTTTTCGCGATCGCTACGATCATTTCGCTCTAGCATAGCTTTTGGCGGGAATACTGGTAAAGGAGGTATTCTAGGGCTTCTTACTGGTTCTGCGATTCCGCCATTTTCACTAATATTGCGATCTGCTTGCTCAACCAAGTAAATTTCTTCTGTCCATGCAGGTTCTTCAAATCCTGTTTGCTGCCAAGACACGATAATGCTGGAAACGGTCTTCACATCAAGAGTGATAAACCATTTTTTGATCATTCCCACGAGTACCTGTCGATTAGGAATGCGTACTTCGTCATCTAGCGATCGCAGATCTGACTCAATCAAAATTTCTAAGCGATCGCCGTCACGCTCAACGTTTGCGAGCATAGCCTGAGATTTGAGCAACCGATTCATCAGCGATGCGATCGCATTAACATCGCCCTGTTTGGCTTTTTCAACTAGCGGATTTTGTGTCATGACGGCTCAACCTCGGATGCTGGTTCTCAAGATGTTTTTCAGATCAAGCCAAATGTATCAGATTTTTGTGGCTATCGCTGAGATTGATGATCAATATGGCTAGAAACTACCGCGCATGACTTGATTTAGCATTGCTTCAACTTGTGAGGCAAGCTGAGTATGACTCATGCCCAGTTGATCTAAGACGCTGAGCGATAACTCTAGCGATCGCAAAGACTTGCCTTGATATTGATATTGCACCTGCGAACTACCACATAGCTGATATAGACAGGCTAAATCGTAGAGAGATCTAGCATATTCAGGCATCATTCCAAATTGCTCAAAAGAGAGCGATGCATCAAGCAATGAATCCTCGGCAGTCTCAATTGCATCTTCATCAAAGCTATCTAGACCATCGAGTAATCGGTATACATAGATGCGTCCTCGGATATGTTTGGCGATCGCAATTCCCCGCAGGTATTGGTAATCACGGAAACGCGGTAAGACTTCCACTCTGATACAGATTAAGCTGGCTTCAACTTGGCGATCGCCTAGCAAGGCTTCAGCTAAATCACAATATAAATAGCCAATCTCAATGGAATCAACAGGCTCTTTGAGTAAAGAAATTGCATCTTTGCTTAATTCAATCGCTAGTTGCCATTGAGACTCTGCGATCGCAACTTTTACCAGCCCTTTAAGCGCTTGCAATCGCAAAAAATTATCGGAATTGGCTCCAGCAATATCGAGAGTATTTTGAAAAAGGCTAGCTGCTTGATGAATATCACCAGAGGCTAAATACAACTGCCCCAAGTGGACATAGCTTTTTGCGATCGCACATTTATCTTCTATTTCGAGTCGCGCTGACAGCGATCGCTCAAAGCTCATTAAAGCTGACTGAAGATCGTTTACTCGTAAATAATATTCACCGATGGCATCATCAGTGAGAGCCTGTCCTTCTCGATTATTGCTATAAGCTTCATGAGCCGCCTCTAAAATATGTAAAACATCGCTCAATCCCCCCAATTCGAGCGCCAGAGTTGCACGAACATAGAGCAAATAAGCCTCTTGTTCATGATCAGGCTCTAGATCTTGATTTAAAGCTTCTCCCGCTTGTTGGACAAGAGCTTGGGCTCTTTGTAATGATTGCGATTGTTTTGTGGCAATTAGCTCCAAGGCAAGATCAAGTAAAACCCTTATGGTCGTGCTGGGATCTGATTCCACATTTTTGTCAGTGGTTGTATTTTGAAGACATTGTTCAAAATAGGCGATCGCTAAGGTGCGATCCTGCTGCCGCAGGTGCTGTCCTTGGATCAGAAATTCAGCTAATTTCATCAGAAACTCCAAAATTATGCGTGCAAACCACCTAACCGCTAGGCTTTGCACTTCATAAATATTATCGTACCCAAAATCATCTATCCGAAACTCACCCATTAGGATCAAGCCAAAAAGAGAGCGGCAAAGCACTACATCGCCTTTCTCTTTTTGGCTTTTAGGGACTTGCAAGAAATAATAAAACCCAAAAATGTTGCGGCGGGCTACGCCCGCC
>JAYUSC010000128.1:0-4939 GCA_043755885.1 Pseudanabaena sp.
CGGGCTAAGCCCGCCGCCACATTTTTGGGTTTTATATGGATCATTTTTTCCTTGGAGTTCCCCAAGTCTCTAAAAGCCTCTTGATTTTTGATAAAGCGATCTCCATTAGGCTATTATTCTACCAACTCTTTGGAGATTGCTATATTATGGTGAAATCAAAGCTAGTATTAGAGATCAAGTTATATGACACGCAAATCTTGGGATAGCCATTTGGAATTAGGCTGCTGGGATGGCGAAAGTGACAAGTCCAAAAAGCATAAATCTTTCCACATGCCAGGTGCAAAGCCACATTACAATCCCGATCGCCCAGGGCAAGTTGAGCATATTGCGCTAGATTTGGTGCTTGATATTGCTCAAAAATCGATCGCAGGTACTTGCAAGATTCGTCTGCGACCTGTGCGCGATGGTATCACCGAGCTGAGCTTGGATGCGGTTAGTTTGCGAATTGACAATGTGTCGATTACTGATCAAATAGAAGCCAAGCCTGATCTAGATAAATCCAAGTGCAAATTTGATTATGATGGTGAATTTCTGAAGATTGATCTCAATCAGCCAACTCAAGCAGGTATGCCGATCGAAATTGCGATCGCCTATGCCGCCGAACAGCCTCAGCGCGGTATTTATTTTGTGCAGCCCACTGACGCACAACCCAACAAGCCCACTCAAGTTTGGACACAGGGTGAAGATGAAGATTCGCGCTATTGGTTCCCTTGCTTTGATTATCCTGGGCAACTGGCGACTTCTGAGATTCGGATTAAAGTTCCGAAAGACTTGATCGTGATTTCCAATGGGGAATTGATTGAAGTTAAGGAACAGAAAAAAGAAAAGATTTATCATTGGTCACAAAAAGAAATTCATCCTAGCTATCTGATGACTCTTGCGATCGGTGACTTTATCGAAGTGAAGGATGAATGGAAAGGGAAGCCCGTAACCTACTATGTCGATAAGTCGCGTACTGCCGAAGAAGCGATCTTGACGATGGGCAAAACGCCAAAAATGATCGAGTTCTTCAGTGAGAAATATGGCTATGACTATGCGTTTCCTAAATATGCACAGGTCTGCGTGGCTGACTTCATTTTTGGAGGTATGGAAAACACTTCCACAACTCTGTTAACCGATCGCTGTGTATTGGATAGCAGAGCCGCACTGGATAATCGCTCTAGCGAAAGTCTGGTGGCTCACGAGCTTGCCCACCAATGGTTTGGCGACTTGTTGGTGATTAAGCATTGGTCACATGCATGGGTGAAAGAAGGCGCGGCAACCTATGCCGAAGTGCTATGGACAGACCATGAATATGGAGCCGAGGAAGCAGCCTATTATCTATTAGGTGAAGCGCGGCGATATATTTCCGAAGACACAGATCGCTATCGTCGCCCGATGGTGACCCATGTTTATCGAGAAGCGATTGAGCTATACGATCGCCATATCTATGAGAAGGGTGGCTGCGTCTATCACATGCTGCGTACCGAGTTAGGTGATGATTTGTTCTGGAAAGCGATTCATCATTTTGTGCGGACTAATGCCCATAAGACCGTGGAGACGATTGATTTGTTGAGAGCGATCGAAGAAGTAACGGGTAGAAACTGTATGTTTCTCTTTGATCAATATGTATTCCGTGGTGGACATCCAGAATATAAGATTGGCTATAGTTGGGATGGCGATAATAACTTGGCGAAGGTTACAGTTTCTCAAACTCAAGATGAACTCTTTGATCTCAAGATTCCGATTGGCTTTGGTTTTGAAGAAGTATCAGAAAGCCAAGTTTTCACGGTGCGCGTATTTGAGAAAGAGCAAGCTTTTTACTTCCCATTATCCAAAAAGCCCAAGTACATCAGTTTTGATCGCGGCAATAACTATCTCAAACAAGTCAGTCTTGAATATGGTGTTGCTGAACTAAAAGCTGGCTTGCAGTCTAACCCTGATCCGATCGCAAGGATTCAATGTGCGGAAGCCTTGGCGAAAAAAGCTGGCTTAGAGTCAGTGAAAGCTCTCGGAGCAGCACTTCTGGCTGAATCTTTCTGGGGCGTGCGCGTGGAGATTGCCGAAAATCTGGCTGCGATTAAACTCGATCAAGCTTTTGAAGCTTTGGCAAAGGGTTTAGAAGATGCAGATGCGAAGGTGAGAGTAGCGGTGATGACGGGCTTGGCGCAAAACAAGGTGCAGAAGAGTTTAGATTTGATTAAACCCTTCATCAAAAAAGGTGATCCTAGCTACAATGTGGAAGCAACCGCAGCAAGGCTAACTGGTGATTTGGCGGCGGCTTTGAGTCCTGAGCGCGAACCTTCTAAGGTGGTGAAGCTATTACAGACAGTTCTCAAAGAGAGAGCAGGCTGGAATGAAGTAGTACGTTCTGGTGCGATCGCAGGTTTATCTAAAATCAAAGACTCCGATGAGGCTTTGGAAACCGTGATCAAATACACAGAACCTGATGTCCCACAACCATTGCGCTTAGCTGCCGTCAGAGCCTTGGGTGCGATGGGTAAATCGCAATCGAAACCCAAAACCGAACAGATTCTCAATCGCTTGAAGGTAATCGCGCAAGAAACATTCTTCTTGACGCAAATGGCTTCAGTTGGGGCTTTGGGGCAAGTTGATAGTGCGGCTGCCATTGGCATATTGCGATCGCTATCTGACTCGACTCCTGATGGGCGAGTGCGCCGTGCTGCCGATGAAGCCGTCCAGCGTGTCCAAAGAGCGATCGGTAAGGATGCAGGGCTGAAGCAACTACGTGAAGAGCTTGATCAAGTTCGTAAAGACAATCAGGATCTGAAGAGTCGCTTGGAAGCGATCGAGGCAAAAGCTAAACCATAAAAGAAGAAGCACCCTTTGGGTGCTTCTTCTTTTATGGAATTTTCCGATGTATAATCAAAACAATATATAAGTTCAGGAGCCAAAGCCAATGGTCAGCCAACTGAGCAAACCCGAAATCATATATCCCGAAAGTGACGGGAAATCGATCGCAGTCTTGCAATTACTTCTGAAGGTTCTTTCTTTAGCCATTCTTGATAGTGCTGTTCTTGTGACTGCTCTAGGCGGAACATGTAATTATCAATTTGAGTGCGATCGCCACCTCCTTTACATAGACATATTTTCAAGAAATGAGAGAAAACCTTTATTCTTGCCAATCCTCAAGTTTTAATCCTTCAACTCGCTCAAATTCTCTAGTATTGTGGGTTACAAGGATAAGATTATTGGCTAAAGCGATCGCAGCGATCTGTAAATCATAGCTTCCAATCGGGGTTCCCAGCTTTTGTAATTGGGCGCGTATTTGTCCACAAATTAGGGCTGCTTTGTCGTCAAAAGGTAAACTGGTTAAATCGGCAAAGAAGTGACTGAGATTTTTTAAATTTTCAGCAGTTCGCGAGCTTTTGTAAGCACCATAATAAAGTTCAAATTTTACAACGTCACAAATACAGACATCATCAGGTGAGGTTGCTAAAAAATGCTGATAAATAGCTGAACTACGGCGATTGATGTAGCCAATACAGGTGTTGGTGTCGAGCAGATAAATCATAAAAGTTCGTTACGTTCTAGTTGTTCGCCTTGGGGTTCTCTTTCCAATAGTTCTCCCTGCCATGCTCCAAATGTACTCAGAAATTGCTGTGACCATTGGCGCTTTTGAGTCTTCTGGACAATCTGATATACCAATAAAATATCTAGCTTTTCTCCTGAATGCTCAGGAAGTTGAATTTGGAGTATACCTTTTTCATCAACTTGGGCTGTGGTTTGGATTGTTTGCATTGTCTTCACTTCTTATGGATATTTTCTGATAACATCTTGGATGTCAATACGATGACCTTTGATGTAGATGCCATCAAAGCTAAGAAAATAGAAATAGTGGCATTGGTCAGCTAAGCAAGGATAGGGTCTGAAACGACCACTTCATGACGACAAAAAAGACTCAAATCACGCTTTAACTATCCAGTGCCGAAATAGTATTCTAAAAGAAAAGGTATTGTCTCTTCTATGTGATTGTCATATTAGCTCAGCTATGCGATCACCTCAAAAATTCATTGTCAAAGTTTGCTGTAGGCGATGAACCCTATTTCAAATATTCCAAAACAAAAGCCCACCCGTCAGAGTGAGCTTTTGAGATAATCGTTTCGCTAAGAGGGGAGGTTTGCACCCGCGACCTCAAGGCATCTATAGGGATAATCATAATATACAATTGTTAAAAAGGCAACTATACTTGACAAAATTCAAAAATGACCTTTACACAATGCTTTTTTCTAATGAGCAACTGTCAAATATTCCCCACATAATTTCGGAACCGCGCTTTGCTACCTATCTCCAATACTGTAGTAACGACAAGACGAAAGCACTGAGACTTTATCAATGGAACTTGCAGCTATCTTCTGCTTTTATTATTCCACTACATCTGTTGGAAGTCAGTATTCGTAATGCAGTTGTTGAAGCATTGGAGAGAGTACACACATCAAATTGGCCGTGGACTCAAGGTTTCATACTTAGCTTGCCAAACCCAAACTCAAGCTACAATCCCAGAGGTAATCTTATATCGGTGGCACAAAGACAACCAACAATGGGAAAGGTTGTCGCAGAACTGAATTTTGTGTTTTGGGAGAAGATGTTCACTTCTCGGCATGATTCAAGGATTTGGAATGCCCATATAAAATCAATATTTCCGTATGCTCCAACTATCATGACTGTTATGCAGATAAGGGCTTGTATTTATGATGATATTCGCAAAATACGAGAATTAAGAAATAGAATAGCTCATCATGAGCCAATATTTTCACGCAGTATACAAGATGACTACAATAGCATCCTTAAGATGATTTTTTGGAGAAGTAAAGTGGTGTCCGAGTGGATGGATAGTATTCAATCAGTAACAAAATTGATAGAAGAAAAACCAATTAGGAATGAAAATTAAATAACCTGTGCATATAAAACCCAAAAATGCTGTGGCGGGCGTAGCCCG
>JAYUSC010000129.1:0-11993 GCA_043755885.1 Pseudanabaena sp.
GGTGGGCGTAGCCCACCGCCACATTTTGGGGTTTTATTATTTCTTTGTACGGGAAACCCTACCAGATTAGGTAGAGTCCCCCTGATGTGCTAATCGGGAAAAGTGGTTAATCTTGTATGAGATAAAAGATTAATAAAACTCAGGAGTTAGAAGCCTTATGGCTAAAGTAGTTGGAATCGACTTAGGTACGACAAACTCAGTCGTCGCCGTCATGGAAGGGGGCAAGCCAACGGTGATTGCAAACGCCGAAGGCTTCCGTACCACACCCTCAGTTGTTGCTTATGCCAAAAATGGCGATCGCTTAGTTGGACAAATTGCTAAGCGCCAAGCCGTAATGAACACCGACAACACCTTTTACTCGGTTAAGCGTTTTATCGGCAGACGCTATGACGAAGTTAGCGGTGAATCGAAGCAAGTCGCTTACAAAGTAATGAAGGTTGGCGAAAATGTCAAAATTGACGCACCTGCTGTTAGCAAACAGTTTGCACCCGAAGAAATTGCTGCTCAAGTCTTGCGTAAGTTAGTTGACGACGCTAGCAAATATTTAGGCGAAACCGTCACCCAAGCAGTTATCACCGTTCCTGCATATTTCAATGATTCACAACGTCAAGCCACCAAAGACGCTGGCAAAATTGCAGGCGTAGAAGTTCTTCGCATCATCAACGAGCCAACCGCAGCGGCTCTGGCTTACGGGCTAGATAGCAAGACCAATGAAACCATCCTCGTATTTGACCTTGGCGGCGGTACATTTGACGTATCGATCCTTGAAGTTGGCGATGGCGTATTTGAAGTAATGTCTACCAGTGGGGACACTCACCTCGGTGGAGACGACTTCGACAAGAAGATCGTTGACTTCCTCGCTAGTCAGTTCCAATCGGCTGAAGGCATTGATCTTCGTAAAGACAAGCAAGCATTGCAACGTCTGACTGAAGCTGCTGAAAAAGCGAAGATTGAACTTTCGAGTGTAACTCAAACCGAAATCAACCTTCCTTTCATCACTGCAACTCAGGATGGTCCGAAGCACCTTGACACCACATTGACCCGCGCCAAGTTTGAGGAACTCTGCTCTGATCTCATCGATCGCTGCCGTATTCCTGTCGAGCAAGCCGTCCGTGATGCCAAAATCGACAAGTCGAAAATCGATGAAGTTGTACTTGTTGGTGGTTCGACCCGTATTCCTGCGGTGCAAGATGTTGTTAAGAAGATTCTTGGCAAAGATCCTAACCAAAGCGTTAACCCCGATGAAGTCGTGGCGATCGGTGCAGCCGTTCAAGCTGGTGTATTGGCTGGTGAAGTCAAAGACATTCTCTTGCTTGATGTAACACCTCTATCTCTCGGTGTCGAAACCTTGGGCGGCGTAATGACTAAGATCATTCCACGCAACACCACGGTTCCTACCAAGAAGTCTGAAGTCTTCTCGACTGCGGTTGATGGACAAAGCAATGTTGAGATTCATGTTCTCCAAGGCGAACGTGAAATGTCTAACGACAACAAGAGCTTGGGAACCTTCCGTCTCGATGGAATTCCTCCTGCTCCTCGTGGCGTACCTCAAATCGAAGTTGTCTTTGACATCGATGCCAACGGTTTACTTTCTGTAACCGCGAAAGATAAGGGGACTGGCAAGATTCAAACCTTGTCGATCTCTGGTGCTTCCACCTTGCCTAAGGATGAAGTCGAGCGCATGGTCAATGAAGCTGAGCGTAATTCTTCTGTTGACAAAGAAAAGCGCGATCGCATTGAAGCGAAGAATCAAGCTGACTCTCTCGCATACCAAGCTGAGAAGCAAATCAAGGATCTTGGTGACAAGGTTCCTGAAGCTGACAAGACGAAGATCGAAGGGCTGGTTAAAGATTTGCGTGAAGTCATTGCTAAAGATGATCACGAAGCGATCGCAGCTCAAACTGAAGAGTTAAAGCAAGCTTTGTATGCTCTTAGCTCTTCTGTCTATCAGCAAGGTGGTGGTGAATCTGCCTCTGGTGCTGCTCCTGAAGATGGAACTAAGGATGCTGCTAGCGGCGATGATGATGTCATCGATGCTGATTTCACAGAATCGAAATAGTTACAGCAATTCAAAACCGAAATAAATAAAGGCGGCGCGAAGCACCGCCTTTATTTATTTCGGTTTAACAAAGAGGGTGGGCGCTATGCGCCCACCCTCTTTGTTTTTCATGTATGCTGATGATTAGTTTTCGCCAAAAAAATTATGAGTATGTTTCTGCAAACCCTTGCCCAAGCCAATGCAATTTATGTCAAACAAAAATTTGAAATAGCAGAAATATTTGGCTTTGAAACTCGCAACCGTTATCAAATCCAAACTGACGATGGTCAACAATTTGGGTACTGTGCTGAGCCAAAACTTGGCTTCTTAGATGCGATCATGCGACAGTTTCTAGGACATTGGCGAGTTTTTAATATCGTGGGAACTGATATGGATCAGCAACAGGTTTTTCGCGCTCATCATCCTTTCCGCTGGTTTTTTCAGCATCTAGATGTTTTTGGAGCAGGCGATCATCCTGTGGGAAGTTTGCAACAAAGATTTGCATGGTTTAACAAGAAATTTGAATTTCTTGATACTAGAGGTAGAGTCGTGATGACTATGACTTCGCCACTTTGGAAAATTTGGACATTCCCCATTAAAAAAGGCGATCGCAATGTGTCCGTAATTGAGAAAAAATGGACAGGGCTGGCGAAAGAGATGTTTACAGATGCTGATAATTTTAGAGTGCGCTTCACCGACGCGAAATTAACGGCTGATGAAAAGTTGTTTTTACTAGTTAGTGCTGTGTTTGTTGATCTTTTATACTTTGAGACTAAAGCTTCTTAATAGTCAGGAATTGCCTTGAGTTTTCAGATTATCCATTACGAAGAGATTGACTCGACCAATAGCGAAGCATGGCGCTTGATCGATCGCAATCTAGCTCCCCTCTCCTGCGGGAGAGGGGTTGGGGGTGAGGGATATACGGTGATTATTGCTAAGCGCCAAACTAAAGGTCGAGGTCAACGCGGTAACAGTTGGCAGTCAGACTTGGGCGGATTATTTATGTCGGTGATTTTGCAGCCAAATTTGGCGGCGGCAAATGCTCATCAAATTACGCTTTGGTCTGCTTGGGGCATAGCCAAGGCTCTGAATGAAACGGGGGCAAATGTAAAGCTGAAATGGCTTAATGATCTATTAATCGATCGCCGTAAATTGGGCGGAATTCTCACGGAGACCAGAATTGAGGCTAGCAAAATCCGCTATGCCGTGGTGGGGATCGGGATTAATTGGACAAACGCGGTTCCTGAAAATGCGATCGCACTGGGCGAATTACCCACGACTTTATCAAGCATGGACGAACTGATCGAAGTGGTGCTACAAGGCATACAGCTAGGTCAAACTCGCTGCGATAATGAAGGAATGGTGAGCATTTTGGCGGAATATTTAGAGCTACTTAGTGATAAAAATGTACGTCAAACTATTAATGGGCGGGAACTTCAAGGGCAAATAATCGACATTAGACCAACGGGCGAACTGGTAGTAAGATGGGAAGGCAATTCCCAAGAAGCGATCTATCAGCCTCAAAACTTCTCTGTTGGCTATCAGTAGAATCAAATTATGCGAAAATCCACACTCTCAACGATTACGTTGGCAACCCTGCTTTGCCTCTCCACAAACAACTACTTTTTAGTTGGCTCAGCATATGCCGCGACCAAATCGGCTGTTTCGCCAGACGTAGCAGTATCAAAGCCTGCTGCACCAGCTCCACAATTACAAACTCAACCTGCGATCGCACCTGCACCAGCGACTGTAGAAATCAAAAACGAAAGCAACTTTAAACCTGCTGCGGTAGATGCGCCTGTCAGTAATGCAGGGAATCGTGAATCTGTCCTAGTCAATATTGAGACTAGATCGAATTCATCGCCAAAAGCATCAGCCCTGCGATCGCAACCCGTCGATCAACCTGTCGAAATTGTTCTCGAAAATCGATCTACTGGTTGTAAATTCAAGGCTAGCAGCCTGCTCGAACGTAATGCCGATCTTTGTAACCCTGAAGTTGCGATCGCAGCTAAAAACAACTCGCAAAACTACTACCAAAATGGTCAGGTTCTCTACACCGCTGCATCTGGGGAAACGGCTGTACAAGTGCGCCGCCTCACCTCTGAAGAAATTGCGGCGATGAGCTTACCTAGCAATGGCGACAAGCAAATGCTGTTCCCATTAATCTCCCCGTCGGTTATTAGTTCGATATTTGGCTCTCGCGTCCATCCAGTCACAGGGCAAGTCCGCTTTCATCAAGGCACAGACTTAGCAGCTCCCGAAGGCACGCCCGTCGTCGCCGCCTTTAGCGGTCGTGTCGAAATTGCGGGTTGGCTCGGTGGCTATGGCTTGATCGTGGTCATTTCTCACGGAGACACCCACGAGACTCGTTACGCTCACTTGTCTGAGGTCTTAGTCAAGCCTGGTCAAGAGATTAAACAAGGCAGTGTGATTGGTTTGGTTGGCAGTACAGGTATGGCGACTGGACCACATTTGCATTTTGAGATTTGGCAAAAAATGCAAGAGGGGCTAGTTGCGATCGATCCCACACCGCAGTTGATCCTTGCCATGGAGCAGTTGCAAAAATATATCGCTCAGCTACCTAAATCGACAAACAAAGCTTAAATAGAAAAAGCCTCGCAGTGCGAGGCTTTTTCTATTTGTGAACTTTTCCATCGGGAAGCGTGGCTCCTTTGAGAATTGCGCCGACAAGATTGGCACTACTTAACTCAGCGCGGTTGAGAATTGCATCATTCATATCAGCATTAGCAAGATTAGTCCGCGCCAGATAGGCTTCGATCAGGTTCGTGCGAATCATAATTGCGCCACTGAGATTAGCCCGACTGAGATCAGCACGAGTTAACTTAACATCCGTGAGATCAGTACCTTGCATCTGCACCCGACTCGCTTTAACATCCGCCATAATCGCGTTTCTTAGTGAAACTCCATTAAAATCTGCATCGATTAAAATCGCTCTTTCCAGTTTGGCATTATTTAAAATTGCGCCTGAGAGCGTCGCACAACTGAGATTAGCTTCAGAGAGAAATGCGCCTTGCATATTCGCGTTATTTAGCTTTGCCTCACTAAGGTTGGCTCCACTGAGGGTTGCTTCTTGCAGATTTGCGCCGCGTAGATCGGCTTTATGTAGATCCGCGCCTGTTAGATTTGCGCCGCGCAGATCCGCGCCTGTTAGATTTGCGCCATTAAGACTAGCTGTGCTGCGTTTCTTTTTGCCAGCATCGATTTCATGCTGATCGCCGATCGCTCTTTCTTGTCTGAGATTTGCGCCTTTCATACAGGCTCCAACAAGATTCGCTCCACTCAAGTTAACCGTTCGCATATCTGCGTCAATTAAGTTAGCATCCATCAAATTAGCAAGAGTGAGATTTGCCCCAAAGAGCGTCGCTCCTTGGAGACTGGCTCCATGCAAATCAGCATTGGATAGATTGACATTACTCATACTTGCTTGATTGAGATTTGCGCCACAGAGATTTGCGCCAACCATTAAGGCTCCGCGCATATTTGCGCGAGTCAAGCAAGCAAAGGTTAAAACCGTACTATTGAGGTAGGCTTTGGCGAGGTTAACATCTAGCCAATCAGTGCGACTGAGGTTTGCGCCACTGAGTTTAATGCCATTGAGATTAAGCCCACTAAAGTCGCGATCGCCTTTTGCATAGCGGCGCAAAATATCTTGAGAAGTGAGTTCTGCATCCATATTACTTTTTTGGTGTTTGGAAGTTCTAAGAGATCCCCCTTAATCCCCCTTAAAAAGTGGGGAGAATTTAATTCTTCCCACTTTTTAAGGCGTTAATATACTTGACGCACTAAACATCTAAACCCCCTCCCTAACCCTCCCCTTGCAAAGGGGAGGGAACTAGATTTCTGGACTTCCCCCCTTTGCAAGCTCCGTTGAGGGGCTTTTTTATTACTTAGCACGTAGAGGGAACTAGATTTCTGGACTTCCCCCCTTTGCAAGGGGGGATTGAGGGGGGTATTTTTATGGTGTGCCAAATATATTAACGCCTTTTTTAAGGGGGGGGGCTGGGGGATCTAGACAATTTGATATTTAAGATATTTAAACAGATGCCGCCGAAGCGAACTCTTGTTGCTGCTCATTAAGTTGCTCAAGAATTGTGGAACTCTTTAACTCAGATCCATTGGCAAGGCGCTTTTCTTGCAAATCTAAGGCTGCTTTAATTAAACCTTGGAAAAGTGGATGAGGACTACTAGGGCGAGATTGGAACTCAGGATGGAATTGAGTGGCGATGAAATATGGGTGGCTAGGAAGCTCGATCGCTTCTACCAATCGCCCATCGGGAGAAGTCCCACTAATCACATAACCCGCATCAATAAATTGCGATCGATAGGCATTATTAAACTCATAGCGATGGCGATGGCGCTCGTAAATCACTGACTCATTATAAAGCTGATGCACTAGGCTATTAGGCGCAAGACGACAGGGATATAGCCCCAAGCGCATTGTGCCACCAAGATTTACCACATCTTGCTGTTCGGGTAAGAGGTGAATCACAGGATTTGTGGAATCTGGAGCAAACTCGGCGCTATTTGCATCGCTGAGTTGACCAACATTTCTCGCCCAATCAATGACTGCACATTGCATTCCCAAACATAGTCCTAAAAATGGAATCTGATGATCGCGAGCATATTGCACCGCAGCCACTTTACCATCCACGCCACGATGACCAAATCCACCAGGGACCACGATCGCATGGACATCTTTCAGGAATTTCTCCGCGCCATATGCCTCAATGTCTTCGGAATTAATCCAGCGAATATTCACATTGCTGTTAACTGCGATCGCACCATGTTTGAGGGCTTCGATCACCGAGAGATAGGCATCGGTCAATCGGACATATTTACCCACGATCGCAACTTCGACTTGATGCTCAGAGCGATAGAGACGCTCGACAAGGGTTTGCCAACTACGCAGATCGGGCTGACGTTGTTGCATACCCAGCAGACGTAGTACTTGTTCAGCGAGTCCTTCGCGCTCCATCGCTAATGGCACTTCATAGATGCTTTTTACATCTTGTCCTGTCATTACGCATTCGGGTAGTACGTTACAAAATTCTGAGACTTTATCCTTGATGTTTTGCGGTAAAGGGCGATCGCTACGGCAAACTAAAATGTCAGGCTGAATCCCCACAGATTGCAATTCTTTAACCGAATGCTGGGTGGGCTTGGTTTTCATTTCCCCTGCGGAGGCAATCCAAGGCATGAGGGTGACATGCATATAGACAACATTTTGCCGCCCCACATCTTTACGAAACTGACGAATTGCTTCGATAAAGGGTAATGACTCGATATCACCCACCGTGCCGCCAATTTCCACGATCACGACATCAGGATTACCATTTTTGGCAACCCGATGAATGCGTTCTTTAATTTCGTTAGTAATGTGGGGGATCACCTGCACCGTGCCGCCCTGATAGTCGCCGCGCCGTTCTTTGTTGATCACACCTTGATAAATTGCGCCTGTGGTGACATTACTGAGTTTTGACATCGAAGTATCAGTAAAGCGCTCATAATGCCCCAAATCTAGATCCGTCTCTGCGCCATCTTCGGTAACAAAAACTTCTCCATGCTGAAACGGACTCATCGTGCCGGGGTCAACATTGATATAGGGATCGAGTTTTAGAATTGCGATCGAATAATCCCTAGATTTAAGTAATCGTCCCAAACTTGCGGCAACGATGCCCTTCCCGATACTAGAGACAACACCGCCAGTCACAAAGATATACTTAGCCATAAAAATTTCGTTATAAAATGCATTGTTTGATCATTTCGTAAACAATGCTTAACAAAGTGATTATATAGCAGGTGATTACGCTGCATAGATATTAAGGACTCGCCGTCAAATAAAAGCCCAATTTTTTGTTGGCGCGGCTTTGCCGCGCCAACAAAAAATTGGTTCTTTATTTGACGAGTAGTTGTTCCAGCTTATTTTGATTTAGAAGACTTTGCTCTAGATCGAGAGCCGCAGATTTTGCTTTGTGAAAGGCTGCGATCGAGATCAGTTTACTCGCCTCAGCATCCCACAACACATACTTAGCACAGTCAAGTATGTCGCCAAGTTTCAAAGTTTTGACTTTGGATAGTAGATGAATATTGGCGTTGTGACAAGCTTCGAGATTGTAGTTAGGGATTCTTTCGGAAAGGTGATGGATATTGTGAAAACCGATATCTGCGGAAAACCACTTCAAAATTGTGGGCAACTCTAGATAACTACTACCCTCAAGCGCTCCTAGTAAATAGTCCCAGCCTTCTGTCTTGTGGGCATAGGAGTCCTCAAAGTTGTGTTGTGCAAAGAACACACAGATAAAGATTGCCGCCGAAAAAGTTAAACTAATTGAGTAAATGCCGAGAAAGAAGCCTACTCCAAGCAAATGACTCAGGAAAATCCAGCTACTAATTACGCAAATATTATTGAGCAGTAAATCAATAAACTCACCTCCTGTATACCAATTTCTGGATTTGTGGGAAGAGATAATTGCCGCTAAACCCATGCGAGGATTTGTTCTTAAGCTCGAAAATATATGACCAATGAAGTCATAGGTTCCCGCAATCAGCGCATACCTTGGCTTAATAGCAAGGTAGAAAAATCCCCCCAGCAGAGACATGGACGAATGGCGGATCATTGCATAAAATCTTTGCTCTGAGGGATTGAGCTTGGCAAACTCTTCAGTCGAGATCAATGCTGATACACCACGATAGCGCTCCCAATCCCCGTTTGTTTTGTGATGGTAAGCGTGACCTCTTGACCATGGGTATTGGGGTATAGCATTAATCACACCCAAAAAGAAGCCAACAACTCTGTTAACTCTTTTGGAAGTAAAGAGTGAATAATGTCCGCAATCATGCATTAACGAGAAGCATCGCAATGAAAATAGAGTCATCAAAATGATGATTGGTGGCAGAAACCAAAAAGAAATGGCTGCTGCTTTAACTGCCAAAAACCATAAAGCTACATAGGGAACAACGGTATTCAGAATTTGATAAGTTGCCCAGATATCGTTGCTCTTCATGTAAGGAGTGAGAACAAAGTCTGATTTTTTAATTATATTTTCCACTCGATAAAATACTCTTGTAAATAACTCTAGTAGCATTAGGATAGGCGGTGCTTCGCGCCGTCCATCCTAGCTTCTCATAAAATGCCGTGATGATTCGGGCGGTAACCCGCATGAATTTATCCCAGCGATCGCAAGAATGATCTCTTGCTCAAGATCATAAGGGACTTACACAAAATAATTCAACCCCAAAATATTGCGGCGGGCGTAGTCCGCCGCAATATTTTGGGGTTTTATCGGAAAATTGGGTTTAAAACCCCGTGCTTCTAGCACGGCTTTACACTAAAGTATAGTTAATACCGCAGGGCATACGGAAATTCACGCTTGAGAAGCTAGTTGCAAGACTAGGTATCACTAAGTAAGACCATGCTAGGGCAAGTCCTACAGGCAATAGTGAGTCCAACACTCCTCATGCCTTAAGGCTGAGGGGTGTCAAGGAGATGGATAGGCAATCACGTTGTACTTTGGGGTGGATGATTTCAAAAACAAAAGAGACCGCACATTGTGCGGTCTCTTTTGTTTTTGATTATGATTTAACGAAAGCGCGATCGCCAAATTCTTTGGTAATCAGCATCATTCAAACCACCCGAAGTATTCAAGTTATTTTCTTGAATGGATTGATTGAGTGCGTTAATGCGATCGCCTGTGGCAGGATGAGAGCTTAAAAATGCTGGAGCGCCACCACCACCTGAGCTAGCGAGTTTTTGCATAAATGCTGGCATCGCTCTTGCCGCAAAACCTGACTTCGTAATATTCAGCAGACCTCGGCGATCGGCATCAAACTCGGCTTCACGGCTATTGGGTAGTCGTAACGCTAAGTTAACGCCAATGCCAACTAAACGATCATCAGCAACGCCAGCAATTGTGGCAATACCTTGGGCGATCGCCATTTGTTTCATCTGCTCTAATGAATGACGACCTGTGATATGCCCAATTTCGTGACCGATTACACTGGCTAGTTGCGCCACATTGTCCGCCGCCGCGATCGTGCCAGTATTGATGTAGACAAACCCGCCCATAGTTGCAAATGCATTGAGGCTTGTGTCATCGACTACGCGGAAAGTATAAGGAATATTAGGGCGATCGCTAGTGGGAACTAAAATTTGTCCTAAGCGACTAACCAAGGCATTTGCAGCAGGATCGCGGCTGATGCGGACTTCTTGTTGAATTTGGCTGTCAATCTGTTGACCTAGTGACACTTCTCCATTGTCGTCAATGCTAGAAAGCTGGATGATTTGGATTGCGGATGGCAGAACCCGAAACAAGTCAAATAGGTCAAGCGCATTAGCGGCAAATGGGTTCAGAGAAATAGCCAACAATAAAGACATCAGTGATGCGATCGCAAATTTCCAGTAATGCTGAAGTCTTTTGCTAATTGAATTTGATAACTTTGCGATCGATATTTTCATATTTACAATTACCTTAAACTTTACTAAATTTTATGTGTATTAGCTTTGGAAAATATTTAGGCTAGATCCCCTTTCTTTTTACGCCATTGCATAATACTGACGCGAAAATTGCGGAAAAAGTTGCAAACTAAATAAAACCTAATATTAGGTTTTGAATTTCAAGAATATATTTTTGGTAATTTCTACTATAATTAAACATAGTAAATGAATAATTTTCACTATTACTCACTATCCTTATTTTCGTGAGGCAAACCATGTTTCTCACTGCTCTCAAAGTTGAACAACTTGACCGCCAATTTTCGCAAAACTCCATTCCCCTTGACCTATTTAAGGCGATCGCAGATCTCAAAAAAGACCTGAATGCCGTAATTTTGGCGCATTATTACCAAGATCCTGATCTTCAAGATATCGCAGATTATATCGGGGATTCATTAGGATTATCACAAGCCGCAGTCAATTGCCAAGCCGATGTAATCGTCTTTCTGGGCGTGCATTTCATGGCTGAGACTGCCAAGATTTTAAACCCCAATAAATTAGTTTTACTGCCCGATCTCGATGCAGGTTGCTCCCTTGCCGATAGTTGTCCACCCGATCGCTTTGCCAAGTTTAAGGCTGAACATCCCGATCATATGGTGATTTCCTACATAAACTGCTCCGCTGACATCAAAGCCCTGAGCGATATTATTTGCACCAGCGCCAATGCGGTGGCGATCGTCAATCAAGTTCCTAAAGATCAGCCGATTATTTTTGCACCCGATCGCAATCTTGGACGCTATGTGATCGAACAAACAGGACGAGATATGTTGCTCTGGGATGGAGCGTGCATCGTCCATGAAATCTTTTCGGAACGCAAATTAGTTGAACTTAAGCTAAGTCATCCCGAAGCGGCGATCATCGCGCATCCTGAATGTGAAGCAAATGTATTGCGCCATGCGGATTTTATCGGCTCGACTACGGGCTTGCTTAAGTATGTTCAAAATTGCGATCGCCAAGAATTTATCGTGGTTACCGAGTCGGGCGTAATCCATCAGATGCAAAAAACCTCGCCATCTAAAAAATTCATTCCTGCGCCCCCGACTAGCAATTGTGCCTGTAATGAGTGTCCCTATATGCGCCTGAATACTTTAGAAAAAGTCTATCTGGCGATGAAAAATCGCTCGCCTGAAATAATTCTCGACGAGTCAATTCGGCAAGCCGCACTTAAGCCAATGCAACGGATGCTAGAAATGTCATTTTGATCAACCCCTCCCTACCCCTCCCCTTGCAAAGGGGAGGGAACAAGATTTCTAGTTTTCCCCCTTCCAAGGGGGAATTAAAGGAGGTTAATCAGAAACTTCCACATAACATAAGCTATTGATATAGCCCAATGTTCTCTTTAGTGGCGAACTGTTTATATTGTTGATGATTGAGCATTAAGTCATCTAAGAGTTGCTGAACTAAATTCCAGTCAGCAAAACCATGGCTCGTTTCCGCGATAAT
>JAYUSC010000130.1:0-2138 GCA_043755885.1 Pseudanabaena sp.
GTTCGCCCGCGCAGCGGGCGAACCAGCTTCTTTGGGTTCTGGTTTTTATTATGCCTAGCTACTTAGATCATCCCAGCATCATGGCTGCTCAAGAGGAACAATTTCTACATCTAGTGTCTGCTATGATGATAAATGGAAATTTAAACACTAGATTTGTTTATGGTGGCTCAAATTAAGACGGCTAAGACGAATCCCACAGATCTCAACTCGCCAAAAAGCGCATCTATCGTGACCCCAATTAAAGGAAATGTGCAGGTGTTTATCGCGCCTCATCGCAATCTCTACGCTGATATCATCGCCCAAGGCTTGCGGGTAGCGGGTCAAGGTACTCAGGTATTGCTAGTGCAACCATTGCAAACAGGGATTAATCAAGGTTTGAAAAATCCTCGGCGGCTAGTCGAAAACTTGGAATGGTTTCGTTGTGAAGCTCAGCGCGATTTATCACAAGATGATATCGAATTGACTGATATCGAGAAATTGGCAGTATTGGAGCTATGGGACTATGCCAAAGTTGCGATTAAGTCGGCGCGGGCAAGTTTGGTTATTTTAGATGAAGCGAATTTGCTCGTGTTGCGATCGCTAATTACGGAGGACGAATTGCTAGAGGTGCTAGAAACGCGATCGCCTAAGGTGAATATTATCTTGACAGGCGCATCGATGCCTTCTCGCATTGCTGAATACGCTGATCAAGTCACCCACCGACGTAGTTAGAAACCCTTTAAAAAGTGCTGCTTTGCAGCACTTTTTAAAGGGTTTTAAATTTTTTAGGAGCCAAGTTTGAAGGCATCTAAAAATAGTCCATACACTAAACCTACTTTAATAGAATTCAATATTTCAGTAGTTAGTAATCTTGGGGTTGAGCTACTACCATCAGCAGAAGTTACTCGTTTGGCGCTATAAACATAGCGATTAGTCAGTTCCACAACCAAAAGCACAATGGCTGCACTCACGATATCTTGCTCAGATTTTGCTCCAGAGACAGTGGCGACCACTGATGCTAAAAAGAATCCTAGCAATAGACTAATCAAGATAAAAGATGTCCGCCGCCAAGGGTTACGCGACCATTGGGATACCCTGCCAACGCTAACACTGATGATGGTACTAAGACGAGTATTTTGCATAAAAATCTCTCAACTTCGTTAAATGAGAAAGATCGGCGGCGCTTTGCGCCGCCGATCTTTGATATTAGCTAAAAACTAATTTATCATCCTCGACCGTGACCGAAATCTGATGCCCTTCCGCAAAAGTTCCTTCCAGAATTTTATTGGCGATCGGATTTTCGATTTCCCTCTGGATTGCTCGTTTTAAAGGACGCGCACCATAGGACGGATCGTAACCAACAGCAGCAATATAGTCTTTCGCTTCTTCACTCAGTGTAAGGGAAATCTTGCGATCGCTAAGTCGATTTTCAATGCGCTTAATTTGTAATGCCGCAATCGAGCGAATTTCATTGCGCCGCAAAGCATGGAAGATCACAGTTTCATCGATGCGATTGAGAAATTCGGGGCGGAAGTGATTGCGAAGTACATCAAGGACTTTGTCGCGCATTTCGTCATAGCGAGAATCGCCATCGAGATCGCTGGGTAAATCTTTGGAGACTTCGAGAATGCGATCGCTACCGATATTACTGGTCATGATGATTACTGTGTTTTTGCAATCCACTAAGCGACCTTGACTATCGGTGATCCTGCCATCATCGAGAACTTGCAGGAGGATATTAAATACATCAGGATGCGCTTTCTCGACTTCATCAAATAGCACCACCGAATAAGGATGACGGCGCACAGCTTCTGAGAATTGTCCGCCTTCCTCATAGCCGACATACCCAGGGGGCGCACCGATTAAGCGCGAAACTGAATGTTTTTCCATATATTCTGACATGTCAATCCGCACCATCGAAGCATCAGAATCAAATAGAAATGCGGCAAGAGTGCGCGCCAATTCAGTTTTGCCCACGCCTGTTGGTCCTAAGAATAGGAATGAACCGATCGGACGATTGGGGTCATTCATGCCTGCACGGGCGCGGCGGATTGCGGAAGCGACTGAGCTTACGGCTTCTTCTTGACCAATGACGCGATCGTGGAGATGTTTTTCCAGAGTTAGTAATTTTTGGCGTTCTGACAGCAATAATTTGCTGA
>JAYUSC010000131.1:0-4925 GCA_043755885.1 Pseudanabaena sp.
TTGGGTTTTATTATTTTGTGTACGCCCCTAAAAACGATAAGGGGTAACTGGGGTTAGCCGCAAATCCTAAAATACCGCGATCGCAATATTCGTAGGTCAATTTATTTTGAGCGTCAAACATAAAAGTACCGCCGCGCTGCGTCAGATACGATGCATCGGGAACATAGGCGTTCCAATTGCCTAAAACTTCAGCCATATTTCGCAACCGCAAAGTTGCGAGTTCAAAAGGACGCTGAAATCCGCTACCACCCGCCCATTTAAAGAACGAGCCTTTTAATGGCGGCAATGGTGCAGCTTTGATCGTTTCTTCGTCACCGATTAGTTGTGGCGCATTGCGATCGCCTCGGTAGCCCCGAAATACTTCGGCTAATGTCCCTTGGCTGCCAATCCCTGCACACATCAGCATCAGATTCACCCAAGCGCTCTGTCCTGATGAGAGTAAAGGGAATTTAGTGGTCAGTCCCGAATAGAGATTTAATTGGCGATGTAATTCTCCCGTGGGATCGACAAACAACCAATTTTGAGCAAAGCCTGTAAATTTACAAAAATATTCTCCAGATTTGCGATCGCCAATGCCAATAGCGCGAACGGCAATTCCTGCTGATTTAATGTGATCGATTTCTCGCTGTATCCACCAAATATATTCAAGGCTATCGAAATCACCTAGTTGGGGCAGCACTAAAATTAGTTTGCGTTGGGCTAATTCACAACCATCAAGAATCGTTGCGATCGCACCATCGCTCACACGTTGCCGTTGGGTTTCGCTTAGGATTTTGTAAGTGTTGTCATTCATCGTAGTTATGTTTGGATTACTGAAATTTCTGAATTTATCAAAAGTCCTAATCCAATCGAATAAGATAGAATCAAGCTATATCAATCAAGATACATTAAAAAACTATGGCTAAAGTTGTCACACTGGGTGAAGTGTTGGAGTTAGCGAAGCAACTTTCATTTGTTGATAAGGTTAATTTGATAGCGCAAGTAACTCCTGTGATTAAGCACGAGTTAAGTGTTTCAAAATCTAAATCTCGAAAATCTCTACGAGGATTGTGGCGTGGAGTCAATATTACAGATCAGGATATTTTTGAAGTAAGACAAGAGATGTGGGCAAATTTCCCTCGTGAGAGTTTTTGATTTGGTAGCGATCACAAATCTAATCAACTACAAATCAATCAATTATCTTGCGATCGCATTCAGTTCGGTAGCGTGAGTTAGCGGAGCGTGACGCACGAATAATTGATATATTGATCGCATTGTTGTTCCAAGAACCACCACGGAGAAATGGTCAACCCGCGCTGACCTAAGGTGTCATAAGTTTTAAGACTTATTAGCAAGTTATAGGCTCATTTATATTACCAGATCTTTGCCTTAAACTTCTCGTCATTGACGATCGCAACGGTGTCACCCGAAGGGCGAATTACGAATAATCCGCGTTGATAAGCGTAACGATCTATACCTTCATTAATTTCTATTCCTGCGACAGCACCATAAGCTTGATAGCTTTTATAGGCTGGAAATGCGAGTTTAAATTTTTGTAGCTTTTCGATAAACTCATCGACATCATCTTTAGAAAGTCTGGATTTGCACTCCACTAACACTACATCGGTCGTATCTACTACTAAGATATCGATTTCCATCGCAAGACTTTGGCGTTTCACACTAACTCTCGGATGCTTCTCTTTTACATCAATACCACGCTCTTGAAATAGTCTGACTACCGCAGGTTCGACTAGCTCCTCAACAAATCTACCCCAGCGACTAGTCAAGCCGTTAACGGCGCGAGTTGTCTCGGCAACAGATTTCCTCAATTCCTCCATGCTGCGATCGCTTTCGGCTTTGGAGATAGCAAATAGGCGATTGTTTTCTTCACGCGAGATCCGCGCCTCCTCTTGGGATGTGCGGAAAAGTGCGTAGATGTCATCAATTGTAACGGGTTGTTGGCTCATGGCTTTTTTAATGATATGCAAAACTGCCATTTCTATTATCGCATTTTGGAGCAGAAATAGTCGAGTGTAAAAATTTGCCAATCAATCAATTGCGTAGGGGCATAGCATTCCCACAGACATCTATCAATTTGAAGGAATCTTCAATTTGGGAATGCTATGCCCACAACCTCACAACGCAGGGACAATTGGTTGATGAAAGCAAAGAGGGTTAAGCATTTGCGAATGGAGATGGTCGTGGTGAGTTGGAAAATTGTGGCGCAAATGCTTAACCCCTACATCCGTGAAATCCATTAATCTGTTTAATCCGTGTCCTATCGACGAGAGGGAAAAAGAGAAAGAAGAACAAAGCGAAAGTTGTCCTCACGACAAGACAGAGGCAACCACCCGAAAACCGATGACGTTGCTCCTGTCACCTCCGCCGCTGATTGACTGACAAAAGTGTTAAAAGAAGGGGCGAAAAAGTATACAGAGGGTAGATTTGAGCAAAAAAGAGGCGTATGCTGTTTTTTGAAGAAAAAGGAGCACAGAGCAAATGCCCCCAAACGCCTCACGAATCTATAATGAACTAATAAAATTTGGGAGTCAATACAGCCGATGGTCAGATGTGAGACATTTGGGGGTAATGGTGTGGATGATGGTGGGAATGATCGCCACAGAAAGTGTGAATTTAACGAAATGGCTGAGCCATATCAATACAAAAGCATTGTTCGCCCAAAGTAGGCAAAGGCAACTATCGCGATGGCTTAATAATCCAAGAATAAATCCCGCAAAACTATATAGTCCAGTAATTAAAGCGTTATTAGCAAAATGGGAGGATGCAGAAATCTATCTGAGTTTTGATACCAGTCAACTGTGGGAGGAATACTGCATAATTCGATTGTGTGTAGTGCATCGGGGTCGAGCCTTACCATTATGTTGGCGAGTAATTAAACATCGCAGTAGCAGTGTGGACATTAGTACCTATCAAGACATGCTCAAACGTGCATCGAAACTGCTACCCGTCAATATCAAAGTGATTTTCTTGGCTGACCGAGGATTTGCTAATCCAGAATTGGTACGCTATGTGCGCGAATTAAAATGGCAATGTCGGATTCGGATTAAAGGTAATTTCTGGATACATCATCCCAAGCATGGTTGGCAAACTGTCAAGCAATTGCATCTCGGTCTCGGTGAAGCCAAGCTGATTCACAATGTCAAAATTCATAAAACTGAGTCCAAGCGCCTTACCGATGTACATATCGCGGCGGCTTGGGAATCCACGAGCAAAGAGCATTGGTATATTCTCAGCACTGAACCCACTACCATTCAGACTTTTCGTGAGTATGGTCTAAGATTTGATATTGAGGAGAATTTCTTGGATGATAAATCTAATGGCTTTGACTTGGAATCCTCACGCTTACGCTCTGCTCCTGCCATTTCCCGCCTTTGTTTGGTGATTGCTATGACCACTTTGTTTTTGACCGCTCAAGGACTCGCTGCTACTGATTCTGGCTATCGCCGTTTCGTTGACCCTCATTGGTTTCGTGGGCTTAGTTATCTCAAGATTGGTTGGAACTGGGTTAATTCTGCTCTTACTAAAAACTGGGATTTCTTTTCTTCCTACTTTTTTACTTCTAATATTGACCCCGATCCTGCCATTGCTTCTAGTAAACAGCATCTACATAAGCTCTATCGTATTGAATTCTCTGCTTCTACTTCCAACTGGGCTTCCTAGACTTTTGTCAGTCAATCAGATCTCGCCACACAAGCGATCGCACTCAACAAACCCACAACATCAAAATTGCGATCGCAATCAACATAACCATCAACATCAAAACTGCGATCGCACCTATAGCAATTATCGATCAAACGAACCACAAGAAATTTTTTGAAAATGTTGCTTTGCAAAACTTTCAAAAAATTTCTTGGTTTGGGTTTGAGCGCAAAGCACCTAATTTTAATTACAATGCGATCGCCCCAAACATCTATGTTTTTGCATCATACTAACCTTGATTTTTAACAAAGCTGATAGTAACTGACCTTATTTTAAGGACACAATGTTTACAACTTTTCGTCATTTTGAGTGTAAAATTACAAGAGATAAACCTAAAAAATTAAATTATTAACATAGTGGAAGATTATCAATCTGTATTTCTCCAACGTCATCAAGACACTGAAATACTTTGTCAATCAGCCCGAAAAGTTGCTGCTATGCACTTTGGTGGTGTTACCGTAGAATGCCTATTAAAATCAATGATCTTAGCCACACTACCAAGAGGAGCAAAAAGAGAATGGAAAAATGACTCTAATAATCCTGGTCACACAATTACCAACCCAGGGCATGATTTTCAAGATGCGTTAAAGAGACATAATCGCCTACGTGACAGGATTCAAAAAGTTCCTCAAGTTATGAATTGGCTAGTTAAAGTTGAGAATCCAAATCAACACTTCATAGATATGCGATATTCTAGCAATGAACTTAACGATATAGACTACAAGGAATGGCATTCTGCGTATAATAGTCTTATCGGATGGTTGCAAAAACAATCTACTATACTTTAGGGGAATTGATATGCAGGAAGTCTGGCAAGTATCGTTAAAGCGTCAACTTATAGATATTTATGTACAGAACCCAAGTAGTGAATGGGCTGAAATAAATATTTCAACTTCTGGGCTTTTGAATTTAACGATTGTAAGCGATCGCTTTAAGGATTTATCTTTCTCGCAACGGAGAGAGCATCTTCAAGATGTTCTTAGTCAATTCAAAATATCTCAAGGATTTATTTCCCTATACACAGTAGAAGAAGCCCGATCGCTGAATTTATCAGCACCTCCGCTTATTAATGAAAGTTCTGTTAATAGTTGGCAAGATTTAGCTTTATTGGCGGCAAATCCCCAAAATCAAAGACCATCTTTAGAATCTGAACTTCGTACTCCTCGAACAACAACATTTTATTCTTTTAAAGGAGGCGTAGGACGAACAACAGCGTTAACTCATGT
>JAYUSC010000132.1:0-2134 GCA_043755885.1 Pseudanabaena sp.
CCCGCGAAGCGGGCGAATCAGCTTCTTTGGGTTTTATATTTAATTATGCCTACCTACTTAGTTATTTTTAATTATAAATAGGTAAGTAGCATATTGCGAATCTTATGAACTTTTGTGTATTGAATACGGAAACATCAAAAATTATCTCCTAAATCTTCAATCTCAAGTTATTCTTTGATGAACTGTCGCTATCCAACTATTGATATTCTTAGCATGAGCTTATTCAAACTAATTAGTCATCATCGATCGCATTTATTGGTTTTTGGCTGCATTCTCCTTGGTTCGCTCGAAACAGCCACAGCAGAGACCATTCGTGCGAGTAAAGCCCCGACCCGATCGCCTGTAGTTTCGTCACCAGTTGCTCAAGCGATCGCAGTCAAGAAAGTTGAAATTATTGGTAGCACAATCTTAACTAGTGACGAAATATCTGCGATCGCAAAAACCCTAGAAGGGCAACAAGTAACTTCTGAACAGATCGACAAAGCAGCCCAATCAGTTTCGCAAATCTATGCCGAGCGCGGCTACCTAACTTCACAAGCAGTAGTCGATTCCACAAAAGTTGTTAATGGCACAGTCACCATTAAAGTTATTGAAGGTCGAGTGGAGAAAATTGAAATTCTCGGCTTAACAAATACTAATCCCGATTATGTGCGATCGCGAATGCAATTAGGTACTGGCACTCCGCTTAACACCGCCAAACTTGAAGATCAGTTACGCTTATTACGCGCAGATCCCATATTTAGCGATATTGAAGCTAGCTTAAAATCAGGCAGTCAGCCCGATAGCAGTATTCTTGTCGTCACAGTTAAAGAAGCAAAGCAATTTGGTGGATTTGCCAGTATCGATAACTTCTCACCTCCCGCCGTTGGTTCAGAGCGCTACGGTGGCGGATTATTCTTTCGGAATCTGACTGGCAATGGCGACACCATCGCGGCTTCCTATTACGGAACGACAACGGGAGGCTCTAATCAATATGATCTCTCATACAATATTCCACTCAATCCTATGAATGGAACCTTGTCATTGCGATATTCTCCCAGCAACTATCGCATTACTCAAGCTCCATTTGATCTCCTGAATATTCGTGGTAATAGTAATCTCTTTGACCTAAATTTTCGTCAGCCATTAGTGAGATCCAGTGTAGAAGAATTTGCTTTATCCATCGGCTATAGCTATCAAAAAGGACAGACATTCGCATTTAATGATCTAGCGACACCATTTGGGCTTGGACCAGAGCCAGATGGAACAACTCGTACCAGTGTAATCAAGTTTGGTCAAGACTATACATTGCGCGATGTTGCTGGAGCTTGGTCACTGCGATCGCAGTTTAGTCTTGGTACAGGTTTATTCGGCTCCACCAATGTGGCGACACCCAGTGGCTCCTTCCTAAGTTGGTTAGGACAGATTCAGCGTGTACAATCATTAGGAACAGATTCTTTACTGATCGGCGCTCTCGATCTGCAACTATCCGCCGATCCTCTCCTATCTTCGCAACAATTTACGATTGGCGGCGGTCAGTCTTTGCGCGGATTCCGCCAAAATGCCCGCTCTGGCGACAATGGAATTCGCTTCTCTATCGAAAATCGATTTGTGGCACTCCGCAATGACCTAGGCACAACATTGTTGCAAGTCATTCCATTTCTAGATGCTGGTGCAATCTGGAATCATCCCAATAATCCCAACACTTTACCGAGTCAAAACTTTTTAGCTGGTGGTGGAATTGGCTTGCTATTTACGCCATTAGAAAGATTAAACATGCGCTTAGATTACGCAATTCCCTTCGTCAATCTCAGCGATCGCGGCTCTAATTTACAAGAGTCAGCCTTTTATTTCAGTTTAGGCTATCAGTTCTAGTCTACGCGATGTGCAGACCAAGAACTCAAGTTCTTGGCTAAAAGCTCAAGTCTGCTTCAGCAGACTAAAGAATACTTATTAACCCGTTGCAAAGGGTTTGAGCTTTCAGCCCGCACTTGAGTGCAGGGCTACTGCTTATTTTAGTTACACGTCGCGTGGGTGAAACTTGTACTACTATGTTTGATCAAGTTGAATTGTAATTGAGCGTAACAATTGTCCGAATAAGTACCTCGGCATAATTAATTACAAACCCAAATTTGTAAGGTTGCGCCCCTGCGGG
>JAYUSC010000133.1:0-11923 GCA_043755885.1 Pseudanabaena sp.
TCCAAATGCCAACATTACTAAGAGTAGGTGCTTACCGCTTTTTCTGCTATGCGGGCGATCGCGATGAGCCGCCCCACATACATATCGAGCGGGATGAAGACCAAGCTAAATTCTGGCTAAGCCCAATCCGCTTACAGAAAAACAAAGGATTTAGCCGTACAGAAATCAACCAGATTCAAAAATTAATTCAAGAACATCAAGAGCAATTGCTAGCAGGATGGAATGACTTCTTTAACGATTGAACTACTTGAAATACCAACAATTCAAGATGTAATTATTACAGACGATACTTTGTCTGTTGATTTGTCAGATGGACGCACAATCTCTGTACCCCTTGCATGGTATCCAAGACTTCTAAACGCCTCATATATAGAACGCAACGACTGGCGCACCATTAGTCAAGGTGAAGGAATCCATTGGGCTCAGCTTGATGAAGACATCAGCACGAAAAATTTGATCTTGGGACAACCATCAGGAGAGAGTCAAAAATCATTCCAGAAATGGCTGAATTCTAGAGTTCAAGAGCGTGGTTTGGCAGCAAGTCCTGCTCAACAAGCTGCGGCACAGGCATTAGAAACTTTTGATTGACTTGAGCATTGCGGAGATTTGGTGATTTGAATGATGGGGTGATCGCCTTATTTTTATTTTTTGTGAATAGGCGATCGCAGTTTAGTGATTTGGATGGTGGTGCGATCGCCTTGCTTTAATTTTTGGTGAATAGGCGATCGCAGTTTGGTGATTTAAATGATGGTGCGATTGCATTATTTTGATTTTTGTAAATATGCGATCGCATAGTTTTGCAAATAGTTACTGATTAAAACTCTAACCTATACGTTCAAGCGCTAAGATATTGATTGGTTCGTAGATGCGGTTTCGGGGTATCCCAAATCAATGGCTGTTAAACTTGCGCTGGATGATAAACAAGAAATACTTCGCCTCTATCGTGAGTCTGATGCGACCACGACTCAGTTGGCGAAGCAGTTTGGCATTAGTACGAGTACAGTCCTGCGACTGCTACAAGAGCTAATTCCTACTGAGGAGTATCGACAATTGGTAGGTCAAAAAAAGGCTGACGGGAAAAGAGGATCGCGGATAAATTATGATATCGGTGGTTTTCAGGTTAATCAGCTTGCGTTGATTCCTGATGATTTGCCACTCGCTGCTGATACTAGCAACTACAATTTCGACCCAAATTTTGATCAAGGTGATGAAACGGCGATCGCAATGGATGATATAGATGAAACTCTGAATATTGTGGACAGTGAACCTGATGACGACGAACTAGACGAGGATGACGAGTCCGAAGATGATTTAGTCGATGAGGATAATCTTGATCTTGATCTTGATGAAGATGACTTCACCGATGAAAATGGGGACTCTGGCTTGCCGATGTTTGCTGATCTAAGTGGTGGTCATAGTAACAGCGATCGCCTTGAGATTCTGCCCCTAGATCGGGCAGATTTACCGCTAATTTGCTATATCGTCGTTGATCGCATTGCCGAGATTATTACGCGACCTCTCAAGGATTTTAAAGATTTGGGTGCGATCCCACCGGAAGAGTCGCTGTCAAAAACTATCCCGATTTTTGATAATCATCGGGTAGCAAGGCGGTTTTCGCACCATAATCAGCGGGTGATTAAGTTTCCTAGCGATTTGATCCACATTACTCGTCCGAAACTTGTGCAGAAGGGGATTACTCGGATTCTTTTTAGTGGACAGGTGTATACCTTGAGTTAAGTAAAAAGGCAAAAGTAAAAAGGCGAATATTGTGTTAACGCTTTCTCCAGCGCGTCAAAAATTTTGGCAAATTGCCCATATGTCTGACCATGAGATGTCCATTGAGCATCTGCTCGAAGGGGCTTTGGCGATCGCATGGGAAGAATATCCGCGTATGGATCTTGGGCATTATCGGGCGATTTTTGATCGTATGGTTAATGATTTACAGCCAAGGCTAGCCAAGATTCATTACCCGCTTAAGGTTGTGCAAGAAATTAATCACTACCTATTTGTCGAGCAAGGTTTTTGCGGTAATGATCATGATTATTACGATCCTCTTAATAGCTTTATCACTGATGTGCTGGAGCGGCGATTAGGCATACCACTATCGCTATCACTGGTGTATATGGTGATTTGCGATCGCATAGGTTTCCCGATGGATGGGATTAGTTTCCCAGCCCATTTTATTATTCGTCCTCGGCATCCTGATCTAGAGATTTTCATTGATCCTTACAATAAAGGCGAAATTTTATTTCCTGAAGATTGCGCGGCAAAGTTGACACAGCTATATGGCTATGACATCCCTCTTCGTCCTGAATATCTTGAACCCGTTAGCATTCGCCGCATCTTAGATCGGTTGCTAAATAATCTCAAACTAATTTATCTGCGCCGTCGTGAGCCGACTAAAGCACTAGCCACAATTGAGAGATCGCTAATGCTAAATCCTGATGTGCCAACTCAATGGCGCGATCGCGGTTTGATTTGTTATCAACTTAATCGCCACACTGAAGCAAGAATCGATCTAGAGAACTATTTGCAACAGGTTCCCTATGCGGAGGATGGTCGGATTATTTTGCAACTGATTGCAGAAATGAAATAATCAAAACAATCAGTCTGCCCGCGTAGCGGGTTGACTAGTTTTTTTGAGCATCATCGCCAATTTACCTTTGTCTTGCCAACCTGTGTAGGCACTATAAACACAGCGATCGCAAACACTTACAAACACATGCATCACTTGCAAGGTATTTGTCCAAACCCAGAGCTTTGTGCCATCTGAACCAGTCTGGATTAATTTAGCCTTGGCAAAATTTCGATTATCGGTGTCGGTGAGGTCAAGCGATCGCAATTTGGCGATTAACTGTGCTGCATGATCGTTTTGGATCGGGGCAATTATGGGATTTTGCCAAAACTGACGCACGGCGGTGGCAACTCGCGGATGATTTTTGAGAGGGGCATGGCGGATGCCGTCTAGGCGCACAAAAGTGGCTTGGGCAAACTGCGAACAGCCTACAGGCACTGTGCCGTCTGTATTTTTGCCAATATCACCAACGACGGTAAGTACGGGAATTTTTGAGGCGATCGCTTCGGCAATGGCGCGGCGATTTGCGCCTAAGTTACGAGCCATTAAGGGGAACCACCGAAACGGATCGAATAGTCGCCCTAAGTCAGAGCCACCGACAGGTGAAGCAACTAAAGCAAAGCTATGAATTTTTGGTAGCCATTCAGGATGACGATTTAAAACTTCGAGCCAAATCAGCCCACCCATTGAATGCGCGACAATTCGTAATGGCAGATCTGGATATTTTGCGATCGCAGCGGTGGCGATATTTTCGACTTTACTGATTAATGGTGCTATTTCCAGCCATGTATTCAGCCAGCCCAAATCTGGTGTATAGACGATCGTGTTTGCGTTCGCTAGCGATTTGGCTAATTGAGCAATATCGTGAAAAGTATCCGCCCAGCCATGCTGTGCAAACAATATAAAGGCTTGTTCTTCTTGCGGTTGGGATGTAGGCATTTTTTGAGAATTATTGCGATCGCTACTCAATTTATAGCGTTAATCTCAGCTCTTCACGCTGAGATTAACGCCTAATCCTTACACCCCGATACATAACTACCTCACCACCGTCAGATTTCTGGTTGGGTTTAGCTAACAAGCGAAAGCCCCGCACTCTATCCGTTTACAAGGATGAGTGACGGGATGTAAGCGCGTCCGTCAAGGGGTTCGATGCCCCGTAGATGGACAATTATCTTTGCTATAGAAAGTGTTTTACAGTAAAATAAAAATGGCTACTTCGCCCGTATTGGTGTCTGATAAGCCTCTGACCAGTAGCAATGCGATTATTGGTAAGCGAAAACCGTTGCACAGCATAGAAGAAGATGGGTTCATCTTGAAAGTACGATTTTCCATAGGTTTGCCTGATAGCGCGAGAAACCCGCATTTCATCCAAGGCAGTAAAAGTCGTAGGGTACAAGGTAAGAAATTAATAGTCTGCGGAGGGGCGCTCCGTGGACTTAAAACAAAGCTCAGGATATGCCCGATGCAATAGCAGGGTTCACTGAGAAGCCCACCCTATACTCGTCCGCGAGTTAGGGCTGGGAGTCGTCACGTCAATAAGTAATACATCAGGTTGCCGATCTAAAACATTGCTAGTTTGCTGACGAAAATAGTTAGTACTGGTTGCATCAAGATGCCCTGTTGGTTGCATTACTTCAATACGCATTGTTTTTTTCCTTTTTCCCAGTTTCGAGGCAATAAAAATATCTAAATCGAGCTAAATAAGTTATTTAATGTGGCTATCTTACTTGCTAAATTCAATATTTATTTAGCTAAAAGTTATGAAAAAGTTATTTCCAAAGTTATAAATATGTTTTGCTAAAAGTTTAGAGCTGCCGCTAGACGAAAAATCAAACATTAATGGCAGCGCAAAGCGCCTTTTTGCTATACGGGACAATTTACCCAACTGCTTACCCCATCGAGCCAAAATTCTTTTTTCCAGATCGGCGCATCTGTTTTGAGGGTGTCGATCGCAAATCGACATGCCTCGAACGCTTCGGCACGATGCGGTGAACCTACGGCAACTAAAACGCTAATTTCGCCAATTTTAAGTTTGCCTAGCCGATGATGTATGACCACTGCTGTGATATCAGGAAATTTTGCATAGCTGCGATCGCAAATTTCTTGAAATACTTGCAAAGCCATTGGCTCGTAGGCTTGGTAGTCCAAATAATCAACGGCTCTTCCCCCAGTCTGATTGCGTACCATCCCGCTCATTAGCACAACTGCCCCATTACAAGCACTGTCTGCGATCGCATAGACAGCCGCAACATCTAAAACACTATTGGTCAACCGAAAATTATTAGTCATAACTTGATCTAAGCCGCGCCAAGCGCGGCTTGTTTGCATTAATCTTCGTGTTCTTCAAACTGATCAACTAATTCCTTGTTAGGGGGACCAAAAGACACGTATATCGCATAAGCCGTTAGAACGATCACACACACGGCGACAGTCACTGCGATCGAAGTTGCATTTTCCATAAATTGAACCAATGATTTGAGTTATTCTAAATAGCAATTATACTATTTTGTAACAATCCTTTTAAAAACACTAAAGTTATGTCACAACGTACTTGGCTTGGCGATATCCTCAGACCCCTAAACGCAGAATACGGTAAAGTCTCTCGCGGTTGGGGAACCACCCCACTCATGGCTGTATTCATGGGTTTGTTCCTTGTATTTCTGGTGATCATCCTCCAGTTGTACAACTCCTCCTTGATTCTTGATGGTGTCAACCTCAATTGGGGGGGCTAATTTCTGCCGCTCCCAAGCAATTACTAAAGGCACGCTCTGCGTGCCTTTAGTGTATTAACCAATTTTTGTGGCGTTGAAAACCCTAAAATTGAAATCATAAATATTTTCGTTTTTTACAAAAAGGTCATTCTCAATGAATATTTTCGGTATTGGCTTGCCTGAAATGATTCTGATCATGCTGGTCGCTCTCTTGATCTTTGGTCCCAAAAAATTGCCAGAAATTGGGCGGAGTATGGGTAAAGCGATTAAAGGTTTTCAAGATGCATCGCGTGAATTTGAATCAGAGTTTAAGCGTGAAGCCGATCGCCTAGAGCAACCTGCACCCATTGCCGAGAAATCTCCTGTACAACCAATCTCCGAAGTTGCTACTCCAGTAGCTATATCTTCAGAAGAAACTAAGGAGGTAGTAACTGCCTCGGATGCTTGAGACTCAATCTATTTCTCTAATTGTGGGGCTTGGTAATCCTGGCTCAGAGTATGAGCGCACCCGTCACAATATTGGGTTTATGGCGATCGACCGCTTAGCCACATCTTGGAGCATCTCCCTCGGCAAAGAAAAGCGCTTTTATGGGCTTTTTGGCGAAGGTCGATTATCGAGCCGTTTAGCCAGTAGTGGTAAAATCCGCTTGCTAAAACCCACCACATACATGAATGTTTCAGGTCAATCGGTGCGAGCCTGTGCTGATTGGTTCAAGGGAACCCCTGAAAATATTCTGGTTGTCTATGACGATATGGATTTGCCTCTTGGTAAATTGCGATTGCGTCCCTCAGGCTCCGCAGGCGGACATAATGGCATGAAGTCCATAATTTCGCATCTCGGCACCCAAAATTTTCCTCGGCTTCGGCTTGGGATTGGGCGCGGTGGCAAAGATGATGGTGATATTGCGATCGCAACCAAAGCTAATCAAAATGTGACTAACCATGTTTTGGGAGGCTTTTCGGCTACAGAAACTAAAATCTTGCCTGAAATTTTCAATCTTGCTGAGTCTACGGTGACCAGCATTTTAGCGGATGGGCTAGAAAAAGCGATGAGCTTATATAACAGTCGTAGTATTGATGTTTAGAAAATCAGGTGAGGAATTAGCTTGTCTAACTGTTTTGGCTTGTCTCTCCTAGCTTTTTTATTACTGCTTACGGGGTATGATGGAACGGGTTTTCAGGGATCTTGAACATAGCTTAGTAAACAAATCGCTCAGATAGGCAAAGCCCGTTTGAGTTTAGTGATGAGGAGAATGTAATTTATGAAAGCCATGATTTTGGCTGCGGGTAAAGGTACTAGAATCCGCCCGATCACGAATGTTATGCCCAAGCCCATGATCCCGATCATGCAAAAGCCTGTGATGGAGTTTCTAGTTGAGTTACTCAGACAGCACGGCTTTGATCGGATTATGGTTAACGTGAGCCACTTGTCAGAAGAGATCGAAAACTATTTTCGAGATGGTCAAAAATTTGGCGTACAGATGGCATATTCCTTTGAAGGAACCATCATTGATGGCAAACTCCAAGGTAGTGCGCTGGGTTCGGCTGGCGGACTCAAAAAAATTCAAGATTTCTCCCCGTTTTTTGATGATACCTTTGTTGTCCTTTGCGGTGATGCTTTAATCGATCTTGATCTCACCTATGCAGTGAACTGGCATCGTCAGAAAAAATCTCTGGCTACGATTATTACGAAAACTGTTCCTAGGGATCAAGTCTCAAGCTATGGGGTGGTAGTTACCGACTCTGATGGCAGAATTAAGCAGTTTCAGGAAAAGCCAAGTGTTGAGTCTGCCCTTAGCAATACGATCAACACAGGTATTTATATCTTCGAGCCAGAAATTCTCGATTATGTGCCTTCAGGCGTAGAATTTGATCTTGGTAGTGATTTATTTCCGAAATTGGTTGCCGATAATTTGCCTTTCCATGCTATCTCCATGGATTTTCAATGGGTTGATATTGGTAAAGTCCCTGACTATTGGCAAGCAATCCAAGATGTCCTGTCAGACAAAATTAAGAACGTAAATATTCCTGGGCATGAAATTAAGCCAGGAATTTATACAGGATTAAATGTGTCTGTGAACTGGGATAAGGTTGATATCCGTGGTCCTGTTTACATTGGTGGGATGACCCAAATAGAGGACGGCGCGACGATCATTGGCCCAACGATGATCGGACCTAATTGCCATGTTTGTAGTGGTGCTGTGGTCGAGCGTAGTGTCATTTTCGAGTATTCGCGCTTATCAGATGTACGGTTAGTCGATAAATTAGTGTTTGGTCGTTATTGTGTTGACAAAACGGGTGCAACTATTGATTTGCAAGCAGCAGCACTAGATTGGTTAATTACTGATGCCCGACATCAGCAAAAATCTCAGTCTCCTTTAGAGTTCTCTAAAGTTACTTCTTAAAAAAATAGAGCGGTGCAATGCGCCGCTCTATTTTTATCTCCCACGTACTCGCATAAACTGGTCGATGCCTCTTGCGATCGCATCCGCCATCCGTTTTTGATAATCTGGGCTATCTAAATTTCTCGCCTCAGTTGGATTTGTGACATATCCAGTTTCTACAAGGATTGCAGGCATGGAAGTTCTGGCAATCACATAAAAACCTGCACCTCTGACACTGCGATCTCTTGCACCTGTAGCCGATATGATCTGTGAATGCACGTAGCTCGCCAACTCTCGACCAACGCTGGAGTTGCGTGAGTGATAAGTCTCTACTCCACTGATGCCGCTATTGCCAGGCGCTAAAGAGTTGGCATGAACACTTACAAATGCATCGGCATTGATTCTTTCCGCCGCCGCCACACGAGGTTCTAAGTCGATTTCTACATCATTAGTGCGCGTGTAATAAACGGTGTAACCCATGCCTTGTAAGGCTTGCCCTAGTTTGAGACTGATCGGCAAAGTAACATCTTTTTCTTGAATGCCATTACCAACAGCTCCGGGATCTCTTCCACCATGCCCCGCATCCACAAAGATTACGCCCCGACGGCGATCGCCTGTATTTTGCGGATTGGGGATATTAGGATTATTGTTTGGTAAAGGATTTTGATTATTGGGAAATGGCGAATTACTATTTAACGAAATTTGTAATTGGATTTGTTGATTGGTGAATCTTTGAGTTTCACGAACTTGCCAACCTGGGATTGTCTTAATCCCAATTTCGACGGATTTGCCAACTTGTGAAAGCCGAATTCTTTCAATAGGACTATTAGATGCAAGGCTGGGGCGTTGCAGGTTAGACGAAATCTTCGCATTGAAAACAATTACGTTAAATGTTCCAGAAGTCCGATCTAGTCTGGTTTGATAGTTGAATGGTTGGTTAGCAAAAATTAGCAATTGTCCAGTACTACTAAAACTCAACCGTTCAATCACAGCAACGTTTGATGTCGCGCTTGGAATCGGACTGCTGGGATTGGATTCAATCGGTATCGCTTGAGCAATTTGATGGTCGGGACTGAGTAAAAGCGGCGACTTGATGGCATTCGCTTGATTAGCTTTATTTAAAGACTGTGCTTGCTCCGCTTGCAATTGCTCGATTACAGGTGTTCCATAGCTAGCAGCTATAGTCATCCAAATTCCGACCGCTAGTTGTCGATATCGCAAAATATTTCTCCCAATGGTGTAAAGATGCTCAAGTTGAGCCAAACAGATTATCTTCGATAAGATCTTAAAAATTGATCGATCCCTCTTGCGATCGCAGCAGCCATCCGCTCTTGATAAGCACTATTGACCAATTTCGCCGCTTCTGAGGGATTTGTAATAAATCCAGTTTCCACCAGAATTGCAGGCATCGAAGTTTTTACAATCACATGAAATCTAGCTGACCTCACACCACGGTCATTTGCACCTGTACTAGCAATAATTTGCTGATGTACTAATTCGGCAAGATTCTCACCCAAAGACGAACTTGGAGCATGATAAGTTTCAACGCCATTTACCTGCGATGCATTTGCATCTAAAGAATTGACATGAACACTTACAAAGGCACTAGCTCTTGCCTTATCCGCCATCTGCACTCTCGGCTCTAAGTCGAGATCAATATCCTCAGTGCGTGTATACATTACAGAATATCCCATCTGTTGCAATATCCTGCCTAGGTGTTTACTCATGGCAAGCACAATATCTTTTTCATATATCCCATTGCGAGTTGCACCCACATCTGGTCCACCATGCCCAGGGTCAATCACGACTAATTGACGACCAGTATTCGCAACATAGTTTGGCTGAATCTGCGATCGCGGTTTTAGGGGATTACTCGCCGTGACTTGGCCAATACTTTCCAACTGCAAAGCGATCACTTGTGGATTATTTCTCGCTGTTTCGCGAATTTGCCAACCTGCGATCGCTTTCACACTAACAACCACCGCATCACCCACCTGATTGAGACGAATCTGCTCAATCGGACTATTCGAGCCTAAAATCGGGCGACGTAACTGCGATGAAATCCTCGTCGCAGGAATTGTCAGATTGTAAGTATTAGTTGCCAAATCTAGGCTAGTCCGATAGTTGATCGCTCGACTAGCCTGAATTACCAGTTGACCGTAACCATTAAATGACAAACCGTCAATTGTTGTCGGTAAATTGTTATTAGCGACAGAGTTATTAGCGACAGGCGAGCCTGTCACTGGTAAATTACTGGGATTATTTGGTGTTCCTCCCAGCCCTACGGGGCGAAGTATCAATGTACTCATCCGAGGAAGCCTATTGATCTGTAAAGCCAATCCATCAGCACTAACTTGAGCATTAACTGCTGGCGTACTCATCCATACAGCTGTCAAGCCCAAAACCAGCGGTAGATATCGGTTGTAATGTTGATGCAAAAGATTAATCCCATCAATATCGACTAGAGAGTCCTAGATCAAGAACCAATTTTTAGTGGCGCGGCTCAGCCGCGCCACTAAAAATTGGCTCTTGATTTTCCTGATCCTCCCTAAGCTAAAGCTTTAAGACAGCAATTCTACAGGAGATAGAGAAACTTTTTCCACCAACGGTAACTTTCCTAACCAGCGACGAGAAACTTGAGCAAACCGATCTGGCTCACCGCTCACAAAAAATCTCGTTTCAGCGCGATCTCGACAATTCTCTAAACATTTTAAACCCATCAGATCTAATTCTTGACTTGCAGCCCTCACCACATAAGAAGCAGGATTTACCAGCGCCACATGGGATGGCAAAATTTGACGCAAAACTCCTGACAGGTGAGGGTAATGCGTGCATCCCAAAACCAAAGTATCAATATTCGCTTCGATCAGCGGTTGTAAATATTCCCTTGCTACTTGCAATGTATAGGGATCATGAATGCGATCGGACTCAATCAAAGGTACAAACTCAGGACAATCTACCTGAAAAACCTTTGCTTGGGGATCGCTCTCACAAATCGCCCTTACATAGGCTTCACTCTTAACAGTCGCAGTTGTGGCAATTACCCCAATTCGTTTGCCTTTACCTACAGCCGCCCTCGCCCCTGGCAAAATCAAACCCAAAATTGGCAAATCAAAATCCTTGCGTACTATATCTAGTGCCAAAGCCGAACTGGTATTACAAGCCATGATTGCCATCTTGACTTGCTCAGACTGCATCCAATTCAAAATCTCATATACATACCCAATGATTTCCGCAGGCGATCGCTTTCCATAGGGCAATCTTGCTGTATCGCCAAAATAAACCACAGACTCATTAGGCAATTGGCGATGAACTTCCTGTAAAACCGTAAGTCCTCCAACCCCGCTATCAAACACACCAATAGGGCAACGAGCTTCCTGCTGTAAAACCATTTCTGTCCTCACACTTCACATGAATCACAGTAAAGCATACTTTTCTTAGCGTACCTATCCGCTTGATTAATTAACCTCAAACACAAGCGCAATAGACACTTATACTTTTTCTAGATAGTTTTCGACTTGCTTTGCGATCGGCTATCTAGATCATCCAATACTCAAACTTAAAAACAACTTCAAGGATCAATTCATGGACTTATCACGTATCCCCCCTCAACCTAAAGCTGGCATTTTGAACATTTTGATCGAAATTCCCGCAGGTAGCAAAAACAAATACGAGTTCGACAAAGACCTCAATGCCTTTGCCTTAGATCGTGTCCTCTATTCCTCAGTCCAATATCCTTACGACTACGGCTTCGTCCCTAACACTCTGGCTGATGACGGCGACCCACTCGACGGCATGGTAATCATGGATCAGCCCACATTCCCTGGTTGCGTCATCCCCGCTCGCCCAATCGGCATGCTGATCATGATTGACGGTGGCGATCGCGACGAAAAAATCCTCTGCGTCCCCGACAAAGATCCCCGCTACGCAAACGTCAAAACCCTTGCCGACATCCACCCTCACCGCCTCGAAGAAATTGCCGAGTTTTTCCGTTCTTACAAAAACCTAGAAAAGAAAGTTACCGAGATCCGAGGCTGGGAAGGCGTAGAGGCAGTACAAGCACTTGTAACTAAATCTATTGAGGCAGCATTGCCTAAATCGTAAAAGTATTTTCTCGGCTGTAGTGCCTGCTGTGTAAAGGTTTCGAGAAAAGTCAAAAAATACTTTTAAAAAAGGGTTGACAAACCAATCTAATCAAGTTAACTTAGTAAAGCGCTGAAGGGAGCGACGAGCGAAAGCGAAGCGAACCCGCC
>JAYUSC010000134.1:0-2129 GCA_043755885.1 Pseudanabaena sp.
GCACCCAAACACAGACAATCGTCAGTAAGCTATTAAACCAACTACTGAATAAATTCTTTTTTGCCCATGCCAAAGGGCTTTGTGATGCTAGGGCTGGTGTCGTTACCGAAGTTTGCGTCATGGGGCATCTACAGATTAGTTACAGCGCAAAGCGCTGCCTAAACAATACAACAAAAAACATAAGGAAGCGCTTCGCGCTTCCTTATGTTTTTTATACTTTAAACTTTGCTATTTAGACTCAGAGGCAGAATCGCCCTTGTAAGGCTGCTCACCTGTGGCAGGAAAATCGTCTTTGCTTGGGGTGAAAATTTTGGCGATCGCATCGCTCACATACTCCACCATATTCGTTAATTTCTTTACTAAACTGTTCATAACTATCACCCTTAAAGGAATATCTAGAGAACTTTATTTAGGCTTTTTTCCTAACTTGTGTATATCGTAATACCAAACATTGTTCGCGATCGCTGATTTTAATCTGGCTTAACAATTGTTTGAGTTTCGACACAGGTTTATATTTAAGGAACTTCAAGGAAAAAAAGAGCCATATAAATCCCTAAAATATGGCGGTGGGCGTAGTCCACCGCCATATTTTAAAGAGCAATTATTTTTACTGAAAATCCAAAAAGCGATCGCCGACTTCTTTCCACCACCAATCCTGTCTAATGCTGCAATAATCGGTTTAATTTTACTTGGCTCTCATGACTTGCAATAAAAAATGGCTTACAGTAATTGGTATTGGCGAAGATGGCTTGTCAGGGCTAAGCTCGGTCGCCCGATCGCTAATTAATAGTGCTGAAATTTTAGTGGGGGGCGATCGCCATTTAGCAATGCTTCCTGAAGATTTGCGATCGCGATTAGTTTGGACATCTCCCATTGAAGAAACCATTCAGCAAATCATCAATTATCGCGGTAAATCCTTATGTGTCTTGGCTAGTGGCGACCCTCTCTGTTTTGGAATTGGTACTACTCTATTAAAAAGAATTCCCATCGAAGAAATTTCGATTATTCCATCACCTTCCACTTTTAGTTTGATTTGTGCGCGATTAGGTTGGTCGCTCAATCAAGTAGAGACCCTGAGTTTATGTGGTCGTCCTGCTTCGCTATTGCAAGCTTATATCTATCCAAATGCCAAACTGCTAATTCTTAGTTCTGGGAAAGAAACTCCTAAGATTGTTGCCGAGATGCTTTGCGATCGCAATTTCAATCACAGCAAAATTATCGTCTTGGAACATTTAAATGGAACAAAAGAGAGAACTATTTCCACCACAGCCAATCAATTTCAGGGTTTTTCAGGATTTGCCGATCTTAATGCGATCGCAGTGGAATGTATTCCCAATTCTGAAGCCAAAATTCTATCGCGCATGGTTGGACTTCCCGATGATGCTTACCATCATGATGGACAATTAACTAAACGAGAAGTTAGAGCGATCACCTTATCAGCACTTGCTCCTAATGCGGGTGAATTACTTTGGGATGTGGGAGCTGGTTGTGGTTCGATTGCGATCGAGTGGATGCGAAGTCATCCGCGCTGTCAGGCAATTGCGATCGAAAAATCGCGCACTCATTTCATTTCTGAAAATGCGATCGCCCTCGGCACACCAAATCTGAAAATTATCGAAGGCAAAGCACCCGATGTTCTGCAAGGTTTACCCACACCTGACGCGATCTTTATTGGTGGCGGCGCGACAGTACCTGATCTGTTTGAGGCTTGCTGGGAAAACTTGCGATCGCAGGGTCGCTTAGTTGCCAATGTCGTCACCCTTGAAAGCGAACAGAAATTATTTCAGTGGCAACAAAAATATGGCGGTACGCTTACCCAAATTTCGATTAGTCGTGCAGAAGCGATCGGCTCTTTTTTGGGCTGGAAGCCAATGAGACCCGTCACCCAATGGAAAATAATTAAGCCTTGAAACCAATTTTGGTTTAGCGCCACGATTTATTCGCGCCCTCAAATACCTATAGACACAAACTTGTAGGGGTTGAGCATTTGCGCCAATATTTTTATACTCCCCACCACTATCTCGATCCGCAAATGCTCAACCCTTTGTGCTTTCATCGATAACTTGTCCCTGCGTTGCGAGGTTAGGGCAAAGCATTCCCAAACAAAATTATCTGAAAACTTATAGATT
>JAYUSC010000135.1:0-4908 GCA_043755885.1 Pseudanabaena sp.
CCAAGCAGAATAAAAACCAATAATTTTTAAAAGTGTTGCAAAGCAACACTTTTAAAAATTATTGGTTTTTATTTCAGCGCAAAGCGCTGTAAATGTAAGGGCTAGCGAGGATTACCTTGACGTTGCTGTTTCATTTGCTCAAGTTGTTGTAGCTGAGCAGGAGTCAAAATTTTCTTCATTTGGGTTTTGGTGTCTTCACCGATCGCCTTCATTTGTGTCTTCTGAGCTTCAGTCAGATTTAGAGACTTCCGCACTCCTTTGCGATCGCCTGATTGACGTGATTGTTCCATGATGGCAAGTTGATCAGGAGTCAGAACACTTTGGCGACGAGTTTTTGCACTTGCGTGAATGGCTTTCATTTGAGTCTTTTGGGCTTCAGTCAAGTTCAATTGTTTGAAAGCATCTTGATGAGACTTGCGGTTTTCAGTCCTATTTTGAGAGGTGTTTTGTGCCGAGACGAGATTGGGAATTGCGACTGCGCCAACGGCTACGGTTACACAAGCGATCGCGAAAACTTTTTTGATATTACGAAACATTTGATTTTTCCCTGTGTGAGAAGGCTTAATTATCTGTACGAGGGTTTTGACCGTCGCCACGATCAAAAGGTTCAAAACCCATTTATAGAGTTTCGGCGCGGAGCTCCGAAACTCTATAAATGAGTTTTGCTTAATTTGCACAGCTTCGCAAAACTACGCCGATAATTACGCCGATACCGACAAAACGGACGATTTGCCAAAATGGTTCGCGAAAACTACTCCAAGATAGGAGCTGGCTTTCGAGATTGGCTTCGATTTGCTCTAGTTGCTCACCCACTTCTTGTAATTGTTTGAGTAAATCTTCTTTATGAGAGCTAGAAGGCGATCGCAAAGAACTAGGCTTGCGACGGATTTTGCTGGTAGATTCACCTGAAATATCTTGAATTTGAGATTTGATTTGTTCTTGCTGACTTTGCAACTCGTTTTGCTTAAGCGAATCACGACGAACTTGCAGGAAACGCTGCTCGATTTCGGCTAGTAGTTCTTTGTTTTCTTGGAGTTGAGCTTCTATATCGCTCCAATCAGAAATTTCTGTCACAGGATCAACTTAATTAAGTGAAATTTTAGATGCTATTTAAGAGTTGTCTAGATCCCCCCAGCCCACCTTAAGAAGGGGAGAGAATTAAATTCTTCCCCCTTCTTAAGGGGGATTGAGGGGGATCTCTTAGAGCTTTTGATCGCAGGAAGTAAATTCTTAAATGGTTTCTTACAGTGCAAAGCGCTGTATAGCAATTTTACAGGCATATTGGCTTGGTTCGATTAGCGGCGACCCAACCTGCGATCGGAGCCGAAATTTTTAGCCAGCCTTGCTTCTCTCCCTCAACTGTAATTTGGGTTCCATTATCGAGCTTGCCCACGATCGCAAAATCTACTCCTGCGCCTTGACGAACATTGAGCGGCGGATTGGGATCAGAAATTAAGCGTTTGGTATAGTCACAAGAATTAGGTTTTTTAGAAATACGAGTTTGAAAATCCCGAATATATTCTAGGTTTTGCTGTTCTGTTGGGGTTAGCAGCCCATCAGGAAACTGATCAGGCTCATAGATTGGTTTATACCAAGGTTGCGTATTGAAATATGACTGCAATTCAGGCTCTTTAAAACGGCGACCATAACGAGCAAACACTTCATTACGCATCACATCTAGCTCAATTGCACTTTTGCTAGCTACATCGTGATCGGAAATAGTACGTTCTGATAGAAATAGATATTTGACGCTAGATGGACGGAGCCAGAGCCACATAACAATACCTACAATTGCGATCGCAGACACGCTCCCCACCGCGATCATTACTAATCGATTTTTATGGCTAAATTGGAGACGATCCATTAGTGAAATTTTTGAAGAAACCTTTGTGGCAACCTCATCATTTGGATTAAAAACCGATGTTAATGCTTGAAAATTAGTCGGCACAGTTGTAGAAATTACAGTTGCGGCGATCGGCGATGCTAATTTTCGTAAATCTGTCAGTACGGCTTCAGCAGACTGATAGCGATCGCGAAAGTCATATTTGATTAGCTTATCGATGATTTCGGCAAGTTCATCGCTGACATGGGCGCGATATTTTAAGGATGCATGTTCAGGTGATTTGCGCCAAGCTAATTCACCTGTTTCGAGATTTTCTGATAATAAATTTGGCGCAATCCCCGTTAGTCCTTGCACTGCGATCGCACCCGCGGCATAGAGATCGCTACAGGGTCTCGGCTTACCGATCGCTTGCTCGTTGGGCATATAGCCATCAGTGCCAATGGCAATCGTCGATCCAATATTAGACCCATCAGCAACAATAGCCGTCCCCACCTGCTTAACGGCCCCAAAATCGATCAGGACTAATTTGCGATCGCAGAGCCGCCGCATCAGGTTAGCGGGTTTTAGATCGCGATGGATTGCGCCCTGTTGATGCACAAAAACGAGGATTTCTAGAACATCGCGTAAAAAGGCGATCGCAGTCGCTTCATGCATTCGCCCTACGGGATAGCCATCAGCAGATCTCTCAATCGATATAATTTCGTTAGTCAGCTCATCGCCATCGATCAGCTCTTGCACCAAATAAAACTCACGATGCTCTTCAAAATGAGCTAGTAAACGGGGAATGCGATCGTGACTACCAAGTTTATGTAAAACCCTTGCCTCAGTCTCAAATAAACGACTCGCAATTTCTAGTACAAAAGTGTCGTTAGAGGCAGGTTGTAGCCGTTTGACCACACATTTATGATGGTCTGGCAATTGTAAATCTTCAGCCAAAAAAGTCTGTCCAAAGCCTCCACTGCCGAGGTTTTGGATGATTTTATATCGCCCACTAATCACTTTGCCAATCATGTTAAAGATGAAATTGCATCATTAGACTGTAATCATAAGCGTCAATTGGGGCAACTTATTTCTGGTTTTATGCCCTAAGCAAACCTTGGTTTGCTATATTTTGACGGCGCGATCGCATACACCATTCAAAATAGCGATCGCAGTTTGCCTTTCAAAAACTTTCTTGAGCTATAAAGACACGTACCAATCGCGAATTAATTTATTCACTACCTCTGGACTTTCATCATGGGGGCAATGTCCTGCATTGATGTAATGCTCGGTGAGGGATGGATAAAATTCGCGAAATTTTGCGCCTCTAGCACGGGAATTCATCCAAGGATCACCTTCGCCCCAAATCATCAGCAAGGGACAACTCATTGCTCCCAGCAGCTCATCGACTTTTTTGCCTTGAGACGTACTAAATACCGATCCAAAAACTTGAGCAGCACCGACATCACAGGATGGACGATAGATATCTTCGACTAATTGATCGGTAATCGCTGATTGATCTAAATAGACTTTTTTTAAGGTGCTACGAATGCGAGATTTTTGGCGAACAAAGTTAAATAGTAATTGATTTGCCCAAGGCTGACGTAAAACTTTCTGCAAGGTTGGTGCGATCGCCTTTTGGATCGGATTTACTTTTTTCGCGCCAAGGGGATTAGTGTCGGTAAATGGTCCCGCACTATTGAGCAAGATCATCCCTGCAACTGACTGGGGATACTCAGCCGCGACACATAGCCCAGAATAACCACCAAGAGAGTTGCCCGCAATCACAGTTGGGCGTTGAATGTTTTCGGTAATAAAGTCATGGAGTTGGTCACGCCAAAGATTTCCGCTATATTGCCATGCAGGTTTTTGCGATCGCCCAAAGCCCAACAAGTCGATCGCATATACTTCAAACTCTTGACTAAGCTCAGAAATATTTTTGCGCCAATGATCGGTGGATGCGCCAAACCCATGAATTAATAGCAATGGTGGACGCTGCGAATTATTTCCCGCTTTGACAAAATAAATTTTTTGTTCGCGCCACAGCCAATATTGCCCTGCGATCGATTCTGTACTTGTTAAGATCATGAAATTCATATAAAATAAATAAAGGTCGCGCTTCGCGCGACCTTTATTTATTTTAACCAAACCGACCGCTAATATATTCTTCAGTTGCGGTTTGCTTAGGGCTACTGAAGATAACTGATGTGCGATCGATTTCCACCAATTTACCCATCCGCTTACCGCTATCACTAAGCTCAGTATTAAAAAATGCAGTCATGTCAGCCGAACGCGAGGCTTGTTGCATATTGTGGGTGACGATGATCAGCGTAAACTTTTGCTTGAGTTCTTGCATTAGCTCCTCGATCCGCAGCGTCGAGATCGGGTCAAGTGCTGAGCATGGCTCATCCATCAAGATTACCTGTGGCTCTACTGCGATCGCACGGGCAATACATAGACGTTGTTGTTGACCACCAGAAAGCGCTAAACCGCTTTCCTTCAGTTTATCTTTGACTTCATCCCAAATTGCGGCTGATCGCAATGACTTCTCAACCAAGTCATCCATATCATTTTTAGAGCCTTTAAATCCATTAATTCTTGGACCAAAGGCAATATTTTCGTAAATTGATTTTGGGAATGGGTTAGGGCGCTGAAACACCATGCCGATATGCCGACGTACTGCCACAGGATCAATTTTAGGATCATAGAGGTTATGACCATTGAAAGTGATTACACCCTTAACTCTTGCGCCCTCAATCAAATCATTGAGACGATTAAAACATCTCAAAATCGTACTTTTGCCGCAGCCAGAAGGCCCAATAAAGGCCGTAATTTGATTCTTAAAAATTTCTAAGTTAACACCTGCGACGGCGGGTGAGTTGGAGCTATAGAAAACGTTAACGTCTTCGACCTTTAAGATCGCCTGATTTCCAGAAGAATTGCTGCTTAAGTTCATTGTAAAACCCTAAATTTGACAAATTTAGTCTGCGAGTAGTTTGAATTACTTGGCTCGACTGCGTAAGAAGATGGCAACTAAGTTCATGCCTAAAACTAAAACTAAAAGCACGACGATACCTGCCGAAGCT
>JAYUSC010000136.1:0-4906 GCA_043755885.1 Pseudanabaena sp.
CGGCGGGCGTAGCCCGCCGCAACATTTTTGGGTTTTATTATTTCTTGCAAGTCCCTTAGGAATTTACGAAATCCCATTAAAAACGGACATAAGTGTTACCTCGTTACCTCTAGATCCACCATGCAGCGGGTCTCAAATCGTCATCATTTGCGATCGCGGTTTCGATTTTACCTCATTGATACAATTTCTACCCTGCTCAAATTCCGTAATATTGGCAAGTGTAGTTGCGGCGATATTGGCTAGAGCTTCGCTAGTAAAGAAAGCCTGATGCCCTGTAACGACTACATTTGGGAAGGTAAGCAATCGCTGAAATATATCATCTTGGATCACTTGATTGGACAAATCCTCAAAAAACAAGTCTGCTTCTTGCTCATATACATCTATACCAAGATAGCCGATCGCACCCGATTTTAGGCCATCGATCGCCGCTTGGGTGTCGATCAAACCACCACGACTAGTATTGATCAGCATTGCGCCAGTTTTCATTTTTGCGATCGCATCAGCGTTAATCAAATGATGTGTATCGGGTGTAAGTGGACAATGGAGAGAAATAATATCTGACTGGGCGAAGAGTTCTGATATTTGCACATATTCCATTCCCATTTCTAAGCAAGTAGCATTTTGGTATGTATCATAGCCAATTAATTTACAACCAAATCCACGCATAATCTGGGCGAAAATTGCGCCAATTCGACCTGTGCCAATTACGCCAACCGTCGCCCCATGTAGATCAAAACCGAGTAATCCTTCAATCGAGAAGTTTCCTTCTCTAACGCGATTATAAGCCCGATGGACTTTACGATTGAGCGATAAAATTAGCGCCACGGCATGTTCGGCAACTGCATAGGGTGAATAAGCAGGAACGCGCACAATCGTTATTCCTAAACGAGAGGCGGCGGCTAAGTCTACATTGTTAAAACCCGCCGATCGCAACGCAATTAATTTTGTGTCACCTTGAGCTAGTTTTTCCAATATTTCGGCATCAAGATTGTCATTAATAAAAATGCAGATAGAAGGAAACCCGATGGCAAGGGAAACAGTTTCATGACTCAGATGCGATTCAAAAAAAACTATTTCGTGTTGATATTGCTCATTTGCAACATTAAACGAATTGCGATCGTAGGGCTTGGTATTGAAAAAGGCGATTTTCATAAATAAACTGATAGGAACTTTGCTGCAAATAAGAAAGGCTCGCTAAGCGAGCCTTTCTTATTTATGTTTAGATATTAGCCGCCAACATTGAGAGTCGCTCTTGCAGGATCATAGGGCTGCAACTCGACCTTAACGGGCTTCACATGCCAGATCTCATCGCAGTATTCTTTGATTGTACGATCGGAAGAGAACTTACCAGATCTTGCCACATTGAGAATGCTCATCGTGGTCCACTTCTCAACATCTTGATAAGCAGCACTAACTTCAGCCTGACAATCTGAATAAGCTTGATAATCAGCCAACAACATATAGTCATCGTGATACATCAACGAATCAACTAAAGGCTTAAACAAGTCCTTCTCACCAGGAGAGAAATATCCCATACCCAAGCGATCGAGAACATTGCGAAGTTCTTCATTGCTTTGGTAATAGGTTTGAGGATTATAGCCTTCAGCTTTTTTCTGCTCAACTTCGGCGGCAGTCAAACCGAAGAGGAAGAAATTATCAGCACCAACTTCTTCGCGGATTTCGATATTCGCACCGTCCAAAGTTCCGATGGTCAAAGCACCATTCATCGTGAACTTCATGTTGCCAGTACCCGAAGCTTCTTTGCCAGCGGTCGAGACTTGCTCTGACAAGTCCGCAGCAGGATAAATCAATTGACCAAGCGAAGCACTAAAGTTGGCAATAAAGACAACCTTGATCCGCCCTTGCACATCTGGATCGCGATTGACCACATCGGCTACAGCATTGATTGCTTTAATAATCAACTTCGCCATGAAGTACCCAGGCGCAGCTTTGCCACCAAATACAAAAGTACGAGGAGTAATGTTGACACTAGGATTTTGCTTAATCCGTAGATACAGCCCAATAATGTGCAGTAAGTCAAGATGCTGACGCTTGTACTCATGGATGCGCTTTACTTGAATATCGAAGATCGAGTTAACATCGACTTCTACGCCACTATGAGTGCGAATATAATCAGCAAGTTTTTGCTTGTTGGCTTGTTTGATTTGTCTCCAGCGATCGCGAAAATCTTGGTCATCAACAAAGGCTTCAAGTTTACGCAGTTCGTCAAGATGCTTCAGCCAAGTATCACCGATTTTTTCGCTAATCAACCCTGACAAGACAGGATTGGCAAGCAATACCCAACGGCGCGGAGTAACTCCATTGGTTTTATTGTTAAACTTCTCTGGCCAAAGCTTGTAGAAGTCTTTCAATACATCCTGCTTGAGCAGTTCAGTGTGCAGCGCCGCGACACCATTAACTGCATGACTGCCAACTGTCGCGAGGTTAGCCATCCGTACCTTTTTACCGCCGCCTTCTTCGATAATCGATAGGCGCAATAGCAATTCTTCATCGCCAGGAAACCAAGTCTGTACATCTTGCAAGAAGCGATGATTGATTTCGTAAATGATTTCCAAATGACGAGGCAATAAGCTTTCAAATAGAGGCACGCCCCATTTTTCCAGCGCTTCAGGCATCAGAGTGTGGTTAGTATAGGCAAAGGTGCTTTGCGTAATCCGCCATGCTTCATCCCAGAACATGTGATGATCATCCACCAACAAACGCATCATTTCGGCAATGCTGATGGCTGGGTGGGTGTCATTTAGCTGTACGGCGGCATGATCAGCAAGGTTGTCCAGACGACCATACTTCTTGAGATGGCGACGGATGATGTCTTGGAGTGAGCAGGATACAAAGAAGAACTGCTGCTCTAGACGTAGTTGACGACCTTGGGGGGTGTTGTCGTTGGGGTAAAGAACTTTAGAAATGGTTTCCGATTTGATCTTGGTGGCAACCGCGCCGTCATAGTCGCCAGAGTTAAAGGCTTGGAAGTTGAAGTCTTCACCTGCCTCAGCTTTCCAGAGACGAAGTGTATTAACCGTGTTGGTCTGATATCCAGGCACAGGCGTATCGTGGGGAATACCTTCGACGGTGAAGCTCGGAATCCAACGGGTATGCGGACGACCGCGATCGTCGTTATAGATTTCGGTATGTCCGCCAAATTTGACTTGGACGGTGGACTCGTAGCGCACGACTTCCCAAGGGTTACCGCAACGCAACCATTTGTCGGGAATCTCGACCTGCCAACCATGCTGAATCGACTGGTTGAAAATACCAAATTCGTAGCGAATGCCGTAACCCATTGCAGGAATTTCGAGGGTGGCAAGGGAGTCAAGGAAACAGGCTGCTAAACGTCCGAGACCACCATTACCAAGTCCAGGATCGGGTTCTTGCTCCAGAATTTCGGTCAGATCTAGTCCTGACTCTTTGACGGCTTGGGCGATCGATTCATATAGGTCAAGATTAATTAAGCTATTACCAAGATGTCGCCCCATCAAAAATTCGGCGGAGAGGTAATAAACGGTCTTGATGTCTTGTTCGTGGTAGACCTTGAGTGTTTGCAGCCAACGTTGCAATAGGCGATCGCGTGTGGTGTACGACAACGCCATGTAGTAGTCGGTGAAGTTGGCGAGGATAGCGAGTTTGCCTTGTATGTAGAACAGGTTGTCGGCAAAAGCACGCTTGAGTGTTTCAATACTTAAACCTGTGCGATCGTCTTCTACCGTAATATTGCTGGTTTGATTAGCAACATTTGTTTGCATAGAATTATTCCTGAATGGTTACTTTGTCTTATTGCCGTTCTGCTGACCCTAAGGCGGAGGGTGATGCCCCTGTCCTATCCAAGCATAAACTTTGAGTTGTTGGTCATTTATTAACTGATAATTTATGTTTGAGCGACATAATATTCACGGTTTCCTGACATTAGCTGGAATTTTTATGAAAATTTTATATGTAAAGTCCAAAAGAATAATCAGCCCAACTTGGTGGATTGACAATTTAGTTATTGCGGTGCTTTATTTCGTCTTTAGCGCATTGGTTTTGCAATTACCTCAGTCACAGCTTGGTTCTCCCTTTTGGCCGCCTGCTGGGATTGCGGTGGGAGCTTTATTGGCAAGAGGGCGATCGCGATGGTTTGGCATATTTTTGGGAGCAGCTTTAAATAGTTTTTTCACTTCTAAAGTACCTCTTCCTTTTGCGATTTTTGGAGGGCTTGTGCCTGCGATCGGCGCTTTAATATCTACTACCTTAGTACTGTATTTCAACAAGACAAATGATCTCTTAGGATACGTTAAACTTTTTGTCGTATTCGCTATTATAACTACTTTTAGTGGAACTCTTTTGCAAGCATTACTGGGAGCTTTCATTGTATTTTTGGCAGGATTAATTTCATGGGATATCTATTGGAGTGTTGCTTGGACATGGTGGGTTGGTGATGCGATCGGGGTTTTATTATTTACTCCTTTGATTTGTACATGGTGGAGCAAGAAATCAAAGATTAAATCCAATAATAATATTAACCCTGATCATAAAGAGCTATTTTTAGCTTTGTTGATCATCATTATAACCTCTTATTTAATGCTGGTTGATTCTCAACCACTTGAGTATTTTTTGCTACCACCCTTACTATGGTCAGCATTTCGATTTGGGTCGAAAACTACAACCCTAATTGTTACGGTTATTGCTATGGTTACGGCTATAAGCACAGCCTATAAATTTGGTATTTTTTACAAGATATCTAAAGAGAGTAATTCTTTAGTATTCCTACAATTATTTATGGGGGTAATATTAATAACGACGATCGCAGTTTTAGCATTAGTAGCAGAAAACAATCGCGCTGCAGAAAAGCTACAAGAACAAGTTGTCCTTAAAGATCAAGCTTATACTCAGCTAGACAAGGTTAATAAAA
>JAYUSC010000137.1:0-4901 GCA_043755885.1 Pseudanabaena sp.
TAGTTGAATTTGAACTTAATGGCGAAAAATATATCGTTAGTACGCATAAATTGAATAAAGACTTACAGCTAGATTGGTCGGTAGGAATTATTGTGCCAAAGTCGATATTTATGCAGGAAGTTGATGCCAATAACCGAGTCACCCTAGTTATTATTGTGATTATGCTGGGGGTGAATATCTTAATTGGTTTAGCAATTTCTGCATGGCTGCTACGTCCGATCAAAAATTTGATGATCTCAGCCAAAAATATTGAAGAAGATTCTTTTGAGCCTGAAGAGCTAGACTCTGTTGCTCAGCGCAAAGATGAATTGGGGCAAATGGCACGAGTATTTCAAGAAATGGGAAGTACGATTGTTGAGCGGCAAAATGGGATGAAGAGTCAACTTCGGCAACTTCGAGAAGAAAAAGATGAAGCCAAAAAAATGGCGATCGCATCGCAAATGGGACAGGGAGATTCATTGCAGTCAGTTCTAAGCCGAGCGCGAGCTGCGCGTAATAATAAATAGAGAGTGTGTGGTGCTTAGCACCACACACTCTCATTAATGTCAATCAGAGAAACCGAGGAAAATACCGCGATGTCAGCAAATCAAATTGGCTTAGAGATGCCTCAAAAAGAACTAAATTTTAAAATTGGTTCTGAAAAAAATTCTTTCCCCGTAGTTGTCATTAATGACAGCAATCAATTTGCCAGCTTTCAAATTGATATGGTTGCCGCAGGCGCAGATACTCAAGCGATTGACTATGAGTGGTTTACGGTTTCTCCTGATGTGAGTGTAAAGATTCCACCAGGTGACTTAGTCGAATTTGTGGTTTCGATTATTGAAACCCCGATCCCAGGTTTCACTGGGATTATGAATATTACCGTAAAAGCTTTTTCGATTGAACTGCGTGAAGAAAATCGAGCGGTAATGCGAATTATCTTGGAAGAAGGCGCAGGGCGATCGCACTTAGATTTAGATGCACCTTTGTACAAGATCCAAGCTACCCCCCTTGAAGATATCGAAATTCCGATTGTGATTGGGAATCCTAGTAGACAGAATACTAATGTCACCTTAACTTGCCTTGGGCTACCTGACTCATGGTTACCAAAAGGGAATATTCAGCAATTTCCACTAAAACCAGGGGCAAAATTTAAAACCTCATTTTTATGTAGGGTTCCCTTTGATCGTGGTGCGATCGCGCAGCTTTATGACTTTAACATAGCTGTTTCGCATACCAATGGCTCATCTTCTGAATCACAATGCAGTTTAGAGATATTACCAAAAGGTTCTCTAGAATTTGTTTGTTCGCCCAAAAAGCAAACTATTCCCGCCCATCGATCTTGGAAATTGTGGTGGAAATTTTGGCAATCATCACCTGCCATCTTTACTTTAATTGCGGATAATAGCAGTAATCTTCCGCAAAAAATTGATTTTGAAATCGAAAATGTCCAGACGAGTGATTATACAGATTTTTCCTTTGAGATCTCCCCTAATGAAGCCACAGTTGAAGCATTCAGCAAGACAGAGATAAATCTCGAAATCAATAAATCCCGATCTTGGTTTGCGAAAATTCAGAAATTGTATTTATTTGTCAAAGCTAATTGGCAAGACCCTAGAGTTAATACGGTTGATGAAATCCAAGCAATTGAAGTAGTTGTTAAACCAGTAATTCCGACCATTTTGGCGGTACTTTTGTTGGTGCTGATGCTGATTCCTACTTGGTGGCTATCATGGCTCAATCCTAACAATCCTTTCCCTCCCCATAAAGGTGCGGTTACTTCAGTCCAGTTTGATGGTACGGGTACATATGGAATTAGTAGTTCTAATGATCGGACAATGCGTAAATGGGATGTAGAAGGTTTTTATTTGCCCTGGGTCAATCAAGATCTAGGAGCCATTGGCGAAGCCCAAAAAGCAATTCGAGTCGCTCGTTTTCGCCCAGTTAATAATGATCTTGTGGCGGCGGGATTGGAAAATGGTGAGATTCAAATTTGGGATGCTCACAATATATCTAAGAGTCCTTTAGCTATATTTAGCAATCAGTCAGATGATCGAGTTTTTGACTTAGCTTATACGCTTGATTCCCGCACACTTTTTAGTGGGCATGGCAGTGGAGCTGTCTTGCGCTGGGATCTCCAAAACTTGTTCACCGCTCCGCCAACTCAGCCTAGTCAAATCAAAAAATTTGATTTTGCAGTTACTGCGATCGCATTAGTGGGTAAAGACGACAGTACATTAGCGATCGCAGGTCGATATAACCAACTTGTGCTTTGGAATTGGGTTAAAGATACCGTAAAAATAATTCCCTATCCTAAAGTTGGTGGACAGGATGATTATATCCAAAGCATCTCAGCTACCGATCGCAAACGGAGTCTGTTGGCGACTGGAGATACTCAAGGCTATATGTCTGTTTGGGATTTGAAGACTTGCTTACAAAGCGATCGCCCCTGTGAAATGCTGGATGGATGGGAAAATGCTCATCATGGCAAGCCTGTGCGATCAGTAGCCTTTAGCAATGAAGGTTGCTACTTAGCGAGCGGTGGAGATGATAAAGAAGCCAAGCTGTGGATGCTCACGGGTAATGGCAAGCGCGTCTCTAGTTTTATTAATGGCAAAACTCTAGATGTGAGACCATCGAATGTTAATGCCGTTGATATTCACTTAACTGCCAAGGATGTTTTGACTATGACTGGTACTGCGATCGGTCGAGTAGTTGGTCAACAATCAGATCGGCTTTTTAATCTAGGATGTGATCAAAAGTAGTACGGCGAGCTACGCCCGCCGTACTACTTTTGGGGTATTGCGATCGCTATAACAGTGCTGAGTTTTTGTTTTTTACGCGATCGTAAAGTAATTCCATCGTTTCGATAAAGGAGCTATCTTTGTGCCAAAAAGGTGGGTTATCGCCCTGTTTTTTGATGGCGATCGCAGACACACTTGCAGGGGGCGCAAAGGGAATTGACTGTGGCAAACGTTTTTGTCCTTGCCAAAACTGTTTCAGGGTGGGGGTTTTTTTGATTATTTCGGTTTGTGGTTTTGTGAAATAAGAGATGGCTAATTCTGGCTCAAGATTGCGATCGCCTAATTCTGATGCAAGAGCTTTACCAAGAGGAGATTTGGCTAATTCTGCTTGCAAAGCCTCCTTGGATATGCCACGCATCTCGAATAGCAAAAATGGATCTTGATCCATCTCACCCGAAAGTCGGTAACATAGTCCCGCAATATGTTTGCACGGATTTGAATAATCGGGACAAGAGCATTCTGTTTGAAAATCTTTGCGGTTATACGGCAATAAGCGTTGACCAACAGCGATAAAGCTATCCTCAATATTTTCAGGTACTTCATTCAGTAATAATCTGGCAACCACACTCGCCTTTGAGGACATATTTGCAATAATTTTTGTCCAGTCTTTAGTTGCGATCGCAGTCATCTTAATCTCAGTCTCATATTTCGGTTCTTTATAGACCCCAAAATAAGGATTAACATTACCTCGAACCGTAGCCGTAGCTAGTCCTTTAGTAATATCAAATCTGAGAATACGACTATCTCCAGAATAAGCGCGACCGCGCTGGAGTCTGCCTGAATCGGTGAAAGATTCGAGGGCGCTAATAAATTTCTGCCCCCACCATGTCCGACTATGTTTTGCCATTTTCTTTACTCCTTCCTAACTGATTTTGAAAACTAAGCACCTTCAGCCCCAAAACCTGTACCGCCCGCTATGCGGGCGGTACAGGTTTTGGGTTTTGTTAAGATCGCTTCAACACCAACAAAGTGATGTCATCAAATACCTTTTGGCTGCCAATATGTCTGCGTACATCCATAATAATATCTTCCTGAATCTGTGAGGCTGATTTATGCCAACTTTAACTAATAACTTCACAAAGTCGCTCCACCCGATACTGCATCTTATCCGCATTAATCGCTTCAGGAATTCCATCCGTATATAGGACAATACCATCACCGATCGCTAAATCAAATGCTTTATGATTGATAAATTTGCCAATTTCAGACTCTAAAGCGATCGCAAATACCCCCAATCGCCAACCCTGAAATTTTTTGTCAGTTTACGCAAAGAAAAGAAGCGATCGCCTTAAAGTTAATCAGTGCGATCGCCTATATTTAAGCACAAGCATAGGCTGTTGCTGGGTTTAGAGGGTGCGATCGCAAGTTCTTCAAATCCGACCATAGTTTTAACTGGCGTTAAGATTAAAATAAATAAGCTCAAAGAAAAATCTTGTGAAATTTAAAAATAGTCTTCTAAGTTTCGCAAACAAGCAATTACCAAATTAATTAGCAAAAGTATACTAAAGCAATGATCACTGTAGAAACAATCGTAAATGAATTAAATTCAGTGCCAGAGCCTCTATTAGCAGAGGTACTCAGCTTTATTCGAGCGGCTAAAAATAAATCTGTTCAACTATCTCAACAGTTAGGGTTTCAGCGTGTTGCTGGGTTGCATGAGGGACAAATCTGGATGAGTGATGATTTTAATGAGCCTTTACCAGATGAGTTTTGGTTAGGAGATGATGATTGATGAGAGTCTTAATTGATACTCATGTTTTCATCTGGTGGACTAGTGATGTGAAAAAGCTTTCGTCACGAGTTCATGATTTGTTGCTAGATCCTAGTACTGAGGCTGTTTTGAGTATGGTCAGTATTTGGGAAATGCAGATTAAGTTGTCTTTAGGAAAGCTTCAATTTAGGACGGCTTTATCGGAACTAGTGGATGATGAAATAAATCGCAATCGAATTGAATTACTTCCATTGTCTTTGTCTCATATCTATGCGCTTAGCAATCTTCCTAATCATCATCGCGATCCGTTTGACCGCATATTAATTGCTCAGTCTATGGATGAGAATTTACAAATTCTTAGTATTGATGAGAAGTTTGATGCTTATGGTGTTAAACGTTTGTGGTAA
>JAYUSC010000138.1:0-4885 GCA_043755885.1 Pseudanabaena sp.
ATCGGTATCACATCCGCAAACTTCACAATTTGATTCTTCGTGTGGGATGACCCAAATACTTGATCCACAGTGAGGACATTTTTTAAATATTTGCATTGGTTTAATTTGGTAGTTAATGGCGATCGCGATATTGATTATTCAGGGTTAGCTATTACCCATTCTTTTAGTCTACCTAGTAGTTCACTTGGTATATCTTGAGAAGGAATCCAACCTTTTGAATGCCCCTTTAAAGATCCGCCCACAGGTTGCCAATAGATTTTGTCAGGGTCTTTTTCTTGTAACCAGTTATAAAAATCTTGCTCAGATAGTTCTTTCTTTTTTGAGCTAAGAACAGGCGCACCTATACCTAGTCTTTTTGCCAAAAGCTTTCCTGACAAAGAAATAGAAGGTTCAGAAAGAATAAAATCTGACTGCTCAGAAGCAGTTTGAGAAGACTGACTATCTACCTCTATATCTTCTTTACTAACAACCGTATCAATAAGATCTAACTGCAAATGGTTACTGTCTTCTTGTGGTTCACTTTCTACGTTAACAGTCTGAATCTCAATAGATTTCAATGGACTACTTAGTAGTTCACTATGCAAACTACTAAATCTTTTCTCTACCATCTTGTCTAGTTCACTTAGTAAACTACTACTTAGTTCACTAAGTTTGTTCTCTAAGGATTCAAACTGCTCTCTTGACACAAAATTATCACCAGAAAGTAGACTGGCTTGAAGGTCTACTTTCTGGTCTACTTGAAAATATTCAGACAATATGGTGATAAGCGCTGATGATGCTGATAGCGATCTCTTTTGCCTAAAACCTTCAAACAGATCAAAAATATATTGAGGTAGATAGCCCGATACTTTTTTATTATCTGTAGTCATAACGTAGTTCACTTAGTAGACTACTAAAGTATATCACTATTTTCAAGAGATAGTTCACTTTAGTAACCTACTAAGTAGACCACAGTTTTAAAAATCTAACTTAAACTTTTTCTTGGCAAAGTTAATAGCGTCATCATGAGCTTGTTTGAGATCGGTATGCATTAGCTCTATAACCTGCTTTTCACAATAGGCAACAGCCTCTAAGCCTTCAACTTCTGGGATGTGGTTACGCCCTATCCTTTTGTTACCCTCTACTACCTCCCATTGCTTTACCATGTCAGACTTTTTCATCCCAAAAAGCCCTTCGTAGATACAGTTAGTCCAGTTAGCATATTCATACCACTCTTCACATCCTTGCTGCTGAAGAAATTGGGTGTATTTATTCCTAAGAGAAATACCTGCCAAGCGTACTTGCATCCATGCTGAAACAGCACGACTATCGGCTTCAGTGTAAGCACCTTTTAAATTTGCATAAGCATCTGCATAAAAACCTTTAACAGCAAACCAACTGAGAAAATCAATAAGACTGTTTTGGGCAGGCTTTCTAACTTTACCTGGTTTCTTTAAAACGTCAGCAGCAAGAGCGACCCACTCAGAAACCTCTAGAACAGAATATTCATTATTGTCTGATCCAGTTATTTGGGTCACCCTAAAAACTTTGTCGGAAGGGAGTTTTAAGAATTTTTGTGCATTATTTGGGTCACCCTCAAACCCTGATTCTTCCGTCACCCAATTAGTTAGTGTCTGTTGAGGAATACCTCCATATCTTTCCATCGGGCGAAAGCCAAAACCAACTGAAGGCTGATTTTTACCTAAACCATTAGGATCGATAACAATGACTTCAAATTCCCGCCCCTCATAGTTAAGGGTTATAAGTTGACCCTTTTTAATTTTATTGTCATTTTTATCTGCCATACTTTAGACCACCTAGTGATTCACTTTTGATTTTAGTAGACTAATCGAAAAAGCTGAAAATTGTATAATTATTGTATTCGTTACTCTAGCAATCTGTATTTCTTTTCTTTTTGCCGCCACGCAAAAAATAGGTGAGTATCATCCTTGGTAGCGATCGCCTTAATTACGCTTAGTATTAAATACTATTTCATCTATTGCTGAACTTAATGATTCTTTAGCATCTTTAAGATGTCTATTTTTAAAATGTTTATTTTTATTCTGTGTATACTTTACATCTAGAATCTTTAAACATTTAAGAAGCATCTCCAAATTACAGGAAAGGGAGAATGTTACATCTGGTACATCTTGAAGATTCAGAAAAATCTTGTATTCTCTATGGTGAGCATTCATAAATACTTTTACGGATAATTCTTTCCCTTCATTTGAAAAACAATAGTTGTATAACTCAAAACAGCCGCAGATAGGATCATCATGATTAGGCTTGTTTATTATTATCAAATAAGATTCAGGTGATGTTTTTTTATAAATATTTATAGACATAACCTAGATTGCTTAAAATTTACTTTTTTATCTTAGTAGGTTACTTAAAATTGTTGAAAATCGTACAAGTATTATATTTGGTTACTCTAACAATCTATACTTCTTCTCCCTTGGCTTCCAACCAAAGTACAAATGACCCTCATCAACCTCATTAGTATCATCGTCACTTTTGCCAATTAAATCATCAGGATCTTCTTCTAGAGATTTCATATAGGGGCGCAGCACACCACCAACACCGATCGCTCTAGTACCTTTCAACTGTCGAGTAAGTTCCAAAAACCATTCTTTATCCGCGACTAAATCCGATTCTTTACACTGATATTTGAGAATCTCTGGAATGATAAAGTTAGGAGTTCTCTTTATCGCTTGAATATCTAAAACTGGCTTATAGTCTACTCTCAAACACTTCTGCCAAAGTTCACACCATCGCTGTTGAGATAGATAATCTTTATGGAAGTATGAAGGTGGAACTAGTAATAAAGCATGAATATGAGGATGAGCAGATCCATCTTTACCGCGCGTTACCTCTACTGATTTAATCCACCCAATAGCAGGGAATTCTTTAAGTTTAGTTAGCCTTTTAAACGACTCGTTAACCCATGACAAAGTATCTCGCAACTCATGGATCTGACAATTTTTGAGTGTCAGTGTCACGAATAGCCATCGATGCTTAGGATAATCGAGAGTCACTTTTGGTATAGCTTGATAAGCTTTTGCCTTCCAACGCAGCGATCGCCGCCACTGGCATATAGGGCAGTGGCGCTGTCTACAAAATCTTGCTGAGTCTAGTTTTAACTTGTAAGCACCCTCTTCAGGGTCAGGTACTAACCTAAAGTCCAATAAATCAGAGCAATAAGTAACTTTTTCGCCTTTAGCTCTAAATTCGTGATCACTACTGTAATAGTTTGCGATCGTCTCAGAGTGTTTTTTGTGCTTGTCCCAAGGTGCGTCACGTTCTGATAAATCTGCTAAAGCAGGTGTATCGCGATCATGTTTTTTTGTTAAACTAGAAACAAGAATATTCCCGTCCTTTTTGGACACGAAAAGCTCCTGTTTTTGATTGTTAGTGTGGTAACTACAATTTTACAGGAGCTTTCTCGTTTTTAACTAAAAGTTTCCCCCTTTCAAAATAGCCTTAAATCCTTACACAGAGCGAAACAACTGGCAGCTATTCGCCGCTCGTTGTTTCTTAGTATTGAACTGAAGGTAAATCCCCGATCGCAACTTAGACCTTCCCGATCGCCCCCGATCGCCGAGAAGGTCACTGAACATACAACACAGACTTTGCTCAAATTTAAAAAGGTGCTATTATGAAAATAGATACAGCAAAGCACCCCATCCTAGGAAAATGGAGCGCTTTGAAAAAAATGTATTTAGTGTAGACAGCCCCTATAGCTCAATGGATAGAGCCAACTGTTTGCGACGGTTTTTATGGAGGTTCGAGTCCTCTTAGGGGCGCTTAATAGACATGGCTCTCGCGAAAGCGGGGGCTTTGTCATGTCTTTAATAAATCTATGTTAACAATAAAAACCCGCTTTTGCAAGCCCATGGAAGGTTTGAAGGGTTTTTACTAAAATACTAAAGCCACAAAAAAGAACCTTTAGAAACGCAATAAGACCTTAGAAGTCAAAACAACACCTAAACGGTATCTAACGACCGTCAAGATGCCTTGTAAAGCGTTTTGATGCGTAATACAACACAAACTGTAAAGTCACACTTTATATTTTGTTGAAAATTCGTAATATTTTGTCCACAATTGTAGACATTAGCGATCGCTGTGATGATTTACACCCGTGATCGCACCCATCTAACCACCCGTGCTAAGAAAGAACCCATTGGGTTCTACCTATACTCCCGTGAGCGAAGGACTCCTTAGCAGTCCGATTACAGTTGTGCATCAGTGTGAGTAGCAAACCTATAGGTTTGTGCATTTTGTATCGTCACACTAGTACATCCTTGTACCCTAGGGTACAAGGATGTACTGATATAGATTTAAAACCAAAATTTAAGCCAGTCACAGAGGCAATTTTTAGATGCCTACTATGTGACTGGCTTTTAATTTTTATATATGCGTTGCCTTGCTACTTAGGACACCTATTGTTGATGGATCCTATGTGTTGAAAGCCATTTCTTGTTGTTATTAACATTACTCAGTTTTTTATGATATTTCTTCTGCCTAAGTACATAAGCTGCTCTGTGTCTTGCTGAATATCTAAATTCCAATCGGGTTAGGTAGCAAGGATTAGGTCTAAATACCGCCGCTTCGCTATATCTCTACCGCGACCGCTTTGGGCGGCGCGGGTTACGCTGTCGCTATTCATGCGTTCGCATGGTCGGATGTTTGTTCGTGAGGGGAAAATTATGATCTGGTTCTACAAGCACAAACAAATACCACTACTCAAAACGCCGCTTAGGGCGGCTCTCTGTGGATAGCTTGATCTCTTCATCATGATCGGCTAACACATCGGTATCACATCCGCAAACTTCACAATTTGATTCTTCGTGTGGGATGACCCAAATACTTGATCCACAGTGAGGACATTTTTTAAATATTTGCATTG